>CANPMT010000054.1 GCA_947575235.1 uncultured Porphyromonadaceae bacterium | reverse complement strand
CAGATTGAAGTAAATTCCTTACAGATTAAAGCAACTTCCTTTCAGATTGAAGTAAATTCCTTACAGATTAAAGCAACTTCCTTTCAGATTGAAGTAACTTCCTTTCAGATTGAAGCAAATTCCTTACAGATTGAAGCAAACTCCTCACAGATTGAAGCAAGCTTCCTACAAATTGAAGTAACTTCCTTACAGATTGAAGTAATAGGTTCCGGTAGAGAGGGGAACATAGAAATCATAGGTATTGCCACGCAGATAATAGCTTGTATTATAAGCCGGCTGATCCACTCCGATATTCCAGGACTGGCTAAACGGATTCCAGGCATTGAGCACCGTCACCGTATACTGTACACCGTTCCAGACATAAGCCACATGAAGCGGCAACGACTGCCACACTCCCTGCACGTCATAACCGAAAGCCACCACATTCTCGGTGCCCTGATTGGTCCAGTTAGGGGTAGTGACGATAATTGTAGGTGAGTTGTTCCAACCCGGACCGGGGTTCCAGCCTATGCCTCCCCACGACGGTCCCATACCCGGTCCCATACCCATACCGGGACCCGGACGATTGAAACCGCCTCCACCACCGGTTACCGGTGCCGGACGGTAACTACCACCCGACCCTGGAGCCGGCAGACTGTTCTGGGCCGACAGACCCGACACAGTGGCCACACCAAGCAGCAAAGCTGCCAACGGCCCCCACCACCCTTTTAATCTTCCAGTTAATCTTCCAGATTTTGTTAATCTTCCAGATCCAGTTAAGCTTCCATATTGCGTGAATCTTCCAGATTCTGTTAATCTTCCAGATTTTAGTAAGCTTCCATATTTTGTCTCAGTGCTTTTCATAATCCTAACAGTATTTATTTTCTTTAAAAACAAACAGCTCTCTCATAAGTTTGTAACCCACTGTCTCAAACTCCCAAAGTTTACATATTTTATGAAACCACTCTCAAATTATCCATACCCCCATTAACGGTAACCCCCGTTATGTGTAACCTCCCCGCACAAATTATCTGCACCTCCCGTTATTTGTAACCTCCCCGCACAAATTTTCTGCAAGCACTGAACAAGCCTCTCCACAGATCCGTGCAAGAAATATACTTAAGCACAAAATCAACAATCTTAATGATTGCACTGAACAAACCTCCCCCTCAGGTGTTATACAATTGAAACAGTTCTCTGACCGATACCCGTCAAGACTATTATGAAAAACACAACACAGCACTCTATGAAAAACACAAATTAGTCTTTGCCGATCGGCAAAGACTAATTTGTGTCCCCATCTTACCATCCTCAAATCCAAATCTTAATAACCGATTCACCCTACCTCCACCAAAAAACTTAACCGATCCTCCCAAGCTTCCACAAAAAATTAACCGATTCCCCCAAGCTTCCACAAAAACTTAACCGATCCTCCCAAGCTTCCCACAAAAAACTTAACCGATTCTCCCAAAGCTTCCCACAAAAAACTTAACCGATCCTCCCAAAGCTTCCACCAAAAGAAAAACGGGCGCGTTAGCCAGTCTTACCGGTGACCGTCCCGAAAGGGACGCAGCAAACGCAGCAAACACCCAATTAGTTTGCACATCTCACGGATAATTACTAAATTTGCACTTTATTGCAGAAAAATAAACCTCGCGCTCACGGCAGCGCAGTTAAGAACGACATAAAATGGCAAAACAAGAAGACGTTTTCAAGACCATCGTGGCTCATGCCAAAGAATATGGCTTCGTATTTCAATCAAGTGAGATTTACGACGGTCTCTCAGCCGTCTACGACTACGGACAGAACGGCGTTGAACTGAAAAACAACATCAAACGATACTGGTGGGAGGCTATGACCATGCTCCACGATAACATCGTAGGCATTGACTCAGCCATCTTCATGCACCCCACAATCTGGAAGGCTTCAGGCCATGTCGACGCTTTCAACGACCCACTTATCGACAATAAGGACTCTAAAAAGCGTTACCGCGCTGACGTGCTCATCGAGGAGGAAATCGCTAAATTCGACGACAAAATAAACAAGGAGGTGGCTAAGGCTGCCAAGCGTTTCGGCGAGTCGTTTGACGAGGCTATGTTCCGCCAGACAAATCCCCGTGTCCTCGAACACCAGAAGAAACGCGACGAACTCCACGAGCGTTTCTCTGTGGCCATGAACGCCAACGACCTCGAAGACCTCCGTCAGATTATCCTCGACTATGAAATCGTGGATCCTATCTCCGGCACTCGCAACTGGACCGACGTCCGTCAGTTCAACCTCATGTTCAAGACTGAGATGGGCTCTACTGCCGACGGCGCCATGGATGTATACCTCCGCCCCGAGACTGCCCAGGGTATCTTCGTGAACTACCTCAACGTCCAGAAAACCGGCCGTATGCGCATACCTTTCGGTATTGCCCAGATTGGCAAGGCTTTCCGCAATGAGATCGTGGCTCGTCAGTTCATCTTCCGTATGCGTGAGTTTGAACAGATGGAGATGCAGTTCTTCGTACGCCCCGGTGAGGAGCTCAAATGGTTCGACACCTGGCGTCAGACCCGCCTCCGCTGGCACAAGGCTCTCGGCCTCGGCGATCAGAAATACCGTTTCCACGACCACGAGAAACTGGCTCACTACGCCAACGCCGCTACCGACATCGAATTCGAGATGCCTTTCGGATTCAAGGAGGTGGAGGGTATCCACTCACGTACAAATTTCGACCTGTCGCAGCATGAGAAATTCTCGGGCAAGAAGATTCAGTATTTCGACCCTGAGCTCAACGAAAGCTACACCCCGTATGTCATCGAGACATCTATCGGTGTCGACCGTATGTTCCTCAGCGTGCTCTGCAGCTGTTATGAGGACCAGCAGCTTGAAGGTGGCGACCACCGCGTGGTGCTTCACTTCCCTGCTCCCCTCGCTCCGGTGAAGTGCGCTGTGCTTCCGCTTGTCCGTAAGGATGGTCTTCCCGAGAAAGCCCGTGAGATCCAGCACCGTCTCCGTTTCGACTTCACCTGTCAGGTTGACGAGAAGGACTCTATCGGCAAACGTTACCGCCGTCAGGATGCAATCGGCACACCCTTCTGCATAACTGTCGACCACCAGACACTCGAAGACAACACCGTGACTCTGCGCCATCGCGATTCCATGGAACAGGAGCGTGTCAACGTCGACGACCTCGAGAAGATCCTCGCTGAGAAGGTAAGCCTGAACAGCCTCCTCCGCAAGCTTCTCTAACGCCCCCTGCTCTACCAGCCCCACAAGCCAAAACCAAAAGCTCAAAGCCAAAGCTCAAAGCCAAAAGCCAAAAGCCAAGGCTAAAAGCCAAAAGCTCAAAGGCCAGAAGCCAAAGCTAAAAGCCAAAAGCTCAGGCTCAAGCCAGAAGCTCCGTAATGCATCGCGGTTTGTCGGGTGGCAGCCGTTTGTCAGGCAGCTGCCGTTGGTCAGGCAGCTGCCGCTGCAAGGCTGGCAGCCGCTATAGAGGCTGCCGCCATAAAAATGGCCCCTACGGCAGGCATCAAAAAAGAATTCCAAATGAAATCACTGATTAAAAAACTAATTTTCACTGTAGTGGCCTTAGTGGCCACTACATCACTCTCTTCCTGCAATTACAACTCGCTCGTCGAGAAACAGCAGGATGTAGACCAGGCCGGGGCTCAGGTGGAGAATCAGTATCAGCGTCGTGCCGATCTGATCCCGAATCTGGTGAATACCGTCAAAGGCTATTCCACCCATGAAAGCGAGACTCTCGAAAAGGTGACCGAAGCCCGCGCCAAGGCCACATCCATCACCATCAACGCCGATGACCTCAACGAGGAGACCCTCGCCAAGTTCCAGCAGGCACAAGGTGAACTCTCGCAGGCTCTGAAATCGCTACTCTCTGTCACAGAGGCTTATCCCGACCTGAAGGCAAACGAGAATTTCATGAACCTCCAGACTCAGCTCGAGGGAACGGAAAACCGTATCTCTACCGAACGTATGCGCTACACCGAAGCGGTGCGCGAATACAACACCAGCATCAAGAAATTCCCCACGATGATCTATGCCGGATGGTTCGGATTCAAGGAGAAACCTCAGTTCAAGGCTGAATCGGGAGCCGAAAAAGCCCCCGAGGTGAAGTTCTAACTCTTATAATCTACTAATCTACTCTCTGATGAAAGCAAGCAGATTCGCATTCCTGCTCCTTCCGGCCACTATCCTGTCACTGCAGTCGTGCCTCAGCGACCAGGAGGAGACCGACAGGAATTATTCGGAATGGAGAAAACAGAACACAGCCTTTTTCCAAGATGCCGAGGACGAAGTGCTCAACGGCGTGAAACGCTACGAGAAGCTGACCCCGAAATGGGATCCGGCGTCTTCGGTGTTGCTGCAATGGCATAAACGGGGCGATGCCAATTCAATCACCCCGCTCGATAACTCAACCATCGATGTGAAGTATCTTCTAACTAATATCGAAGGTGACACTATCGACTCTTCCTATGCCAACACCACCTACGGCGACAGCATTTTCCGTTGCCAACCCAATGAGATGATCACCGGGTTCTGGATTGCCACTACCAATATGCATGTGGGCGACAGCGTCACTGCCGTCATCCCTTACATGGCGGGATACGGAATCACCGGAAGCTCCACGATACCCCCTTACTCAACTCTGATCTTCCAGATCAAGCTTGACAGTATCGTCTCTTACGACTCCCTCCCCTGGCGTCCCTGAATTTATGCAGCTCATAAAAATTCACGCGTCACGACATCTAAAAATGTTCGTGACGCGTTTTATCTTTTGAATAAAGTTTTACTCTGCTAAAAATAAAGTTTTACTCTGCCAAATATGAAAAATATTCTTCTGAAAATTTCTCTCCCTCTCCTCCTGATCCTCCCGGCCGTCGCATCCTCATGCGCCCGTACGGAGAAAACCGAGGCTGTCACAGCCGATATCGTGGCGGCGCAGATGGAGGGACGCAACGCGGCCCGCGAGTTTATCCGCCGCGATTGGCACGACACCACGGGAATCCATCGGTCGCTCGACAATGTCCGCACCCAACGCCTCAAGTATGACACCATCGGACGTAACGACTGCTCCGAGGCATTCGATTCAGCGTTCATCAGCACTATCCGTACCGTCAAACCTGACCTCGCCAATAAGATAAGGGAACGTAAGTGACCGGCTATAACTTCCGCTCCACACCTATCCCAAAGAGGGCATAGTCGTAGATGGCCGGGTCGTCGGGACGCAGACTCCTCAACGTGGCGGTGAGCATGTCCACACTCTTGCGGTCGTTGGCTTTACGTGTAAGCAGACCTAACTCGCGCGATATGTTACCCACATGCACGTCGAGCGGGATGTAGAGTTTACTCTTGGGTATGCTCTTCCATACCCCCATGTCGACTATCCCGTCATCTCTCACAAGCCAACGCAGAGCCATGTTGATACGCTTCAACGCTGTCTGGTCAAGATTCACAGGAAGGCACTGGCTGCACGTCGCACCGCCATTCACATCGCTCATTATCTTCTGCATCTCCTCGACCAGCTTCCAGGCCGGAGCCTCGCTGTCACCCACACGCATTGCCGCGCCGAAGGCGTCGAGCGAACCGTATTCCTTGTATATCCGGTGAAGTCCGCGCAAAAAGTAGCGGAAGTGGCGACCGAAGAAGGTGCGGTGAAGGTTCATGTCGCCGTCAAGGTCCTCATACCCCTCATCCATGACGTAGCGGTATGGCTCGCTATCCATAAGATTTAGCATCCGCTCGGCATCGCGGCAAATCATCTTACGGTTGCCCCACGCTATGATAGCCGAGAGAAAGGAGGCTATCTCGATATCCTGAAGCCTCTCGAAACGGCGGGGGAACTGCACAGGGTCCTTATCTATGAAATCGGGATGGTTGATCCGCGCGGCCTCCTCGTCGAGAAGCTCGCGTATATCCTGCGGCACAATTGCCGGTATTATCTCTTTCTGTTTCATTTCACTGTCACTTTTACCGGGTCTGACTCTCGGTTCATCCTGTCGATTGAGGTCACCACGAAGGTTGAGCCTTTGAGGTCGTCGCCATCTATCAGCACTTTGGTGTAGGGGGTCATGGCTATGATGGTCTGAGGATCCTCAAGCGATACCCGCTCTCCGGGGAAGAACTGGTACACCACAAACTTCACGGCATCTGTCTCGCTCTCCTCTCCCCCTCTTGCCGGAGCCTCCCAGGTGAGGAACGTCTCGCCATTCTCTTTGCTTACCTTGAGATTGCTAACCTTGGCCGGACTGAGGTTGTAATCGCCGTAAGCGGGGGGGATGGCTATCGTCGACTGATGCTTGAGAGCCAATGAATCGGCCACTCCTTTGAGATTGTCTGTCACCCAATAGCCGTGCCACCATACATTACCCTTCACATTGGGCAACTGGCGTGATAGCTTCACCTTGGTGGCAAGCTCGTTACGGTCGCCGGTTTTCGGGTCGGGGTTGGTCATGGTGCGCTGCACATCCTGGCCGATGTAGACGTCGACACCCTCGCTGTTGTCGTTCCACCACTGAGCCAGATGACGGCTGGGGGCAGCTTTCATGTCGAGGGTCCAGTATAGCTGTGGGGCGAGATAGTCAATCCAGCCGTTCCTGGCCCAAAGGAGCACATCGGCATAAAGGTCGTCATAGTTTTGGAGCCCGCTGCTCTCGCTCCCGCGTGGGTCTGACTTCTTGTTGCGCCATATGCCGAACGGACTCACGCCGAAACGCACCCAGGGCTTCTCGGTTTTGATGGTGGTGTTGAGTTGCTGTATCAGGAGATCCACATTGTTGCGGCGCCATTTGTTGCGGTCTATGCCGTTGCCGAATTTCCTGTAGCTGGCGTCATCTCCGTTGAATCTCTTCCCGTTAGCAGGATAGGGATAGAAGTAATCGTCGATATGTATGGCGTCAACATCATAACGGTCTACGATATCCCGCACAACGTCGCAGATGAAATCGCGGTTCTCCTTATAGGCCGGGTCAAAGAAGGTCTGGCCGTTGAACTTCACAAAACGGTGAGGCTCTTTTCGGGCCATATGCGATGCCGGAAGCACCTCCTTGGCGCTCGACGTCACACGGTAGGGATTTAACCACGCATGAAATTCCATTCCGCGTTTGTGGGCCTCCTCTATGGCATATTCCATCGGATCCCAGTCTTCATCGGGGGCTTTGCCACGTTTCCCGGTGAGCCATGCCGTCCATGGTTCGAGTTCCGACTTATACATGGCATCGGCCGTGGGGCGCACCTGGAAGATTACTGCGTTACAGCCTGCATCCTGCAATTTCTGAAACTGATCTTCGATATACTGTTTCTGCTGCGCCGTGGTCTTGTTCTGCCACTGCGACTGCCCTATGACATGCAGCCATGCCCCACGGAATTCCCTCTTCGGATTCCCGTCGGGTGCCAGGGCTTTCTCCTCAAGCGCGTATTTGTTGTCGCTGATAAAACCTCCGTTATCGGGCTGCGCCTCCCCGGGGGCACCGAATGCCACCGAGCCGCCGAATAGAGCGGCCAAGGCTGCCATCCCGATTATTCCTTTCTGTATATTACCTCTCTTTACTTTCATAATTCTCGTTCATTACCTATCCTATCCCGGCACTTTATCTGCCGCATATGTCGCTCACCACCAATCCGGCTATGGTAAGACCGAAAATGGCTGTGATATGCATCAGCGAGCCGTTGATCTGGGCCTTCCTGATGTGGCCGGTCTGCGACTGCAGTTCCTGCTCCGTCGAGGAGTCATGACCGGCATTCTCAAGAAGCTCGTCACTGTAGACACACTTGAATTTCCTTTTCGGGAACTGCTGTGATTTCTTGAACCTCTGCCGTAAAGCCCTGGCCAACGGACAACCCTTCACATCCCAAAACTCGGCCACTTTCACACGTGTGGGATCCATCTTCAGGGCGGCTCCCATCGAGGAATAGAAACGGGCTTTGGTACGCGTTGCCATCTCGATGAGAAGCTGCTTATCTTTGAGCGAGTCTATGCAGTCTATGATATAGTCATAGCTCCCGAGGTCGAAGCTCTCCGCCGTATCGGCGTTAAACACCTCACATCGGGCATCGATATCGGCCTCCGGATTTACGGCAAGAAGATGCCTCTTCATCGCCTCCACCTTCACCTCGCCGACGGTGCCCGTATCGGCCATCAGCTGACGGTTGATATTCGATTCGGCCACACGGTCGCAGTCGACGATAGTGACATGCCGCACACCGGTGCGTACGAGACTCTCGACGCACCACGACCCCACGCCGCCGACGCCAAATACAATAACCCTGACATCCCCCATCCGGTTCATACTCTCCTCACCCAGCAGGAGCCGGGCCCTGTTAAAAATATCCATATCCAAAAAAATAAAAGCCCGTTCCATCCCAAACTCCCAGAAATGCATCCCCCTCAGGCAGCCGCCCGGAAATGCATCCCCCTCTGTCAGCCGCCCAGAAATGCATCACCCTCTGCCAGCCGCCCGGAAATGCATCGCGCTCCGTAAGCTGCCCAGAAATGCATCGCCCTCCGTCTGCCGCCCAGAAATGCATCGCGCTCCGTCAGCCACCAAGAAATGCATCGCGCTCTGTCAGCCGCCCGGAAATGCATCGCGCTCCGTCAGCCGCCCAGAAATGCATCGCGGTTTGTCGGGTGCTCTCCCCCGGGCAGCTAAAAGCCCTCCAGAAAGGCGCAGCCCCGAAGCCCTCAGAAAAGCGCAGCCCGCTAATAATAAACCCTCAAAACAGGAGGTTTAGTATTTTCCCTTCCCATCCCTTTGCTATTTTTAGCGGAGTTTTGTAATTTTGCAAAAAATTTACTATATCATGAGCGAATTAGCCACAAAATACGACCCCTCTGAGGTCGAAGACAAATGGTATGCCTATTGGATGGAACATGGTCTGTTCCATTCCGAACCGGACAACCGCGAGCCCTTCTGCATCGTTATCCCACCACCAAACGTGACGGGCGTGCTGCATATGGGCCATATGCTCAACAATACTATCCAGGATATCCTTACCCGACGCGCACGTATGCAGGGTAAAAACGCCCTCTGGGTCCCCGGCACCGACCACGCCGCCATATCTACCGAAGCTAAGGTGGTGGCGAAACTCGCCGAAGAGGGTATAAAGAAAACCGACCTCTCTCGTGAGGAATTCCTTAACCATGCCTGGGACTGGACCCATAAGTATGGCGGAATCATCCTTCAGCAGCTCCGCAAACTCGGCGCTTCGTGCGACTGGGAACGCACTGCTTTCACTATGGACGAAACCCGCTCGAAGAGCGTGATGCGCGTTTTCTGCGAACTCTACAACCGTGGCCTTATCTATCGCGGAGTGCGTATGGTAAACTGGGATCCGAAAGCCCTAACCGCTCTCTCTGACGAGGAGGTGATATACAAGGAGGAGCAGAGCAAACTCTATCATCTCCGTTATATGGTGGAGGGTGAGCCGGGCAAGTATATCGTGGTGGCTACCACCCGACCCGAGACTATCCTCGGCGATACAGCCGTCTGCGTAAACCCTAACGACGAACGTTACACCTGGCTCAAGGGTAAACGCGTAATCGTGCCTATGGTGGGCCGCTCTGTGCCTATCATCATGGATGATTATGTGGAGATGGATTTCGGCACAGGTTGCCTCAAGGTTACCCCGGCTCACGATGTCAATGACTATATGCTGGGCGACAAGTATGGCCTGGAAACCATCGATATCTTCAACGATAACGGCACTATCTCTGAGGCCGGCGGTATGTATGTCGGCATGGACCGCTTCGATGTGCGCAAGCAGATCATGATTGATCTTGACAAGGCCGGTCTCGTGGAGAAGGTCGAGGATTACGTCAACAAGGTGGGTCACTCGGAGCGAACCGATGCAGTGATCGAGCCGAAGCTCTCCATGCAGTGGTTTGTCAAGATGAAAGACCTCGCCGTGCCGGCTCTTGAGGCTGTCGAGACTGACTACATCAAGTTCGTTCCCGCCAAATATAAGAACACTTACCGATATTGGATGACCAACATCAAGGACTGGTGCATCTCGCGTCAGCTCTGGTGGGGCCACCAGATTCCGGCTTACTATCTCCCCAACGGTGGATATGTGGTGGCCGAGACTGAGGAGGAGGCGCTCCTGAAGGCTATCGAGAAGACCGGAAACCCGGAACTTACCCTCGCCGACCTGAAACGCGACCCCGACTGCCTCGACACCTGGTTCTCTTCCTGGCTCTGGCCTATATCGCTCTTCAACGGTATCCTTGACCCGGATAATGAGGAGTTCAAGTATTATTACCCAACCACCGACCTCGTCACCGGTCCTGACATCATCTTCTTCTGGGTGGCGCGCATGATCATTGCGGGCTACGATTTCTGCGGCGACAAACCCTTCAGCAATGTCTATTTCACCGGTATCGTACGCGATAAGATCGGCCGCAAGATGTCGAAGTCGCTCGGCAACTCCCCCGACCCGCTGGAACTGATCGAGAAGTTCGGCGCCGACGGTGTGCGCATGGGTATAATGTTGGCTGCCCCCGCCGGACACGACATCATGTATGATGACTCACTCTGCGAGCAGGGCCGTAATTTCTGCAACAAAATCTGGAACGCTTTCCGTCTCGTGAAGGGCTGGCAGGTAGATGACAACCTCCCGCAGCCGGAAGCTGCCAAACGTGGCATAGAATGGTTTGAGGCTGAGATGAACCGTTGCCTTATCGAGGTTGACGACCTCATGGGCAAGTTCCGTATCTCGGAGGCGCTGATGGCTGTCTACAAACTCTTCTGGGACGAGTTCTCGTCATGGTATCTTGAAGTGGTGAAACCCGCCTATGGCTCACCCATCGACGGCGAGACTTTCCGCGCAACTCTCCGCTTCTTCGACACGCTGCTCCGTCTGCTGCATCCCTTCATGCCTTTCATCACGGAGGAGCTCTGGCAGCACCTATACGAGCGCAAGGAGGGTGAGAGCATCATGACAGCCCAGATACCCACCGCAGAAACCTACGACGCTGAGATCATCGCCCGTTTCGACCATCTGAAGGAGGTTGTGGCAGGCATCCGCACCGTACGCAAGCAGAAACAGATTCCGCAGCGCGACGCTCTGGAGTTGCTCATAAAGGGAGCGCATGACGCTTACCTCGACAGCATCCTCGAGAAGATGGGCAATCTCTCCGACATCAGGATTGTGGAGGAGAAACCTGCAGCTGCCGCTTCATTCATAGCCGGCAAGACTGAGTATGCCATCCCTGTCACTGCCAACATCAACGTGGAGGAGGAGCTCAAGAAGCTCAACGCCGACCTTGTGGCCCGCGAAAACTTCCTCAACGGCGTGCGCAAGAAACTCTCGAACGAGCGCTTCGTGGCAAACGCCCCTGAGGCTGTCGTAGCCCTCGAGCGCAAGAAGGAGAGCGACGCCCTCGAGAAAATCGAAGCCATCAAAGCGGCCATCGCCGCCCTATCCGGCAAATAAATACCCAACCCACAAAAAATAGGGTGATAGCCAGGCTATCACCCTATTTTTTTGCTTACTAAGAAACTGTCTAAAATTTTAGACAGTCTCTTACATATTACTTACGGACTGCAAGCTTACGGGCCGGTGCTCCAGCCTGGTTCTTATCATATTCCATATCCACGAACAGGCCTATAAACTCGCCTGTAACGGCGTTACCTTTATCATCGAGGAGATTCACGGTAATCTTCTTCTCTGTGATTCTGTCAACTCCGGGCGACTGGACATCATGCACCTTAAGCGTCTCGAAGGTAACTGTGCCTCCGTGGATCGGGGCAACTACCTCCTGCTCACCCGTCTCCGGATTCTCCGAGGCCAGGTCAGCCATCCATGAATATACCAGTTCACCTGCCGGATTCACGGTGCCGCGGAGGCCGGTGAAGTCCTTCAGACTGTTATTGATGGTATAAGTGCCATCCTCAAGAATATCTGAGTCACACAGAAGTTCAAGACCGAGATAATCGCACGGACCGGACTTGCCGTCCCACTCCAAATCCTGAAGCATTACCAGGAACGAGTTGAGTCCGGGCACAATATCGTCGCCTAAATTGTAGCTCACGCCTGAATGGTTCTCCGTGAAGTTGAGTGTGTAATCCTTATCCAGACGACCCGACATGTCGGGAGCCTTCTCGTCATTGTCGCAGAAATTCACGATGAAGGGCTCTCCGCTGTAACGTCCCGTGAAGTGTACGCCCTCCGTGGCTGTGTTCATGTCAAACACGATGCTGCGGCCGTTGTCGCTCACTGTCACTGTGCCGTCGGTTATGAGGGCGCGCTTGTTCACACCCTGTGCGTTGATATAGGTGATGTAGCTGCCTGCGGGTGATTCCATTCCCCACAGATCCACCATATATCCCTGAGTGTATGTATAGGGAAGGTTGGTATAGTTAACCAACTGACGGGGCTCCACGTTATAGACACCGTCGGCTATACGCTGATTTGGCGCCATGGGATCCTCAACCATCGGCATGTAGAGAGGCAGGTTGAGCCAGTATCCCTCCAACTGTGTCTCCCCTTTCTCATCGAAAGTGCCGTTATAAAGCTGCACCATGATATCGGTCGAGAAGGGATAGAACCAGTTACCGTAGAAACGTCCCTGGCAGTTGGTGAAGTCAACGTTGATATCTTCGGTGAATTCATCTGTCTCAAGGTCGCTCAGTTTGAAAGGTATCTCGCCCTGGTATCGGAGGTTTACCTCCTCACCCGACATGAGAGTCATCTCGAAACGAATGTCGTAACTGTTCCCGTCGCGGCGTACGTCTACGGTGCCGCTGGTCATCATGAAGGTGGCAACCCCGTCAGGACCCTCGTCGGCACGCAGATAGAAACCTGACTTCAGGGCATCCCATGTATACGCCTGCGAGCCGTTGCCTATGCGGTAGTAACCCTCCGGAAGAATCGGGTCAAGACGGTTCTCGCTCAAGGGTGCGACGAACTGCATCGACACCTCCATACCCATGATTTCAGATGGCTCGCCATACTCATCTATCTGCGAGGTGGCTATGCGCACTGAGTAATGGCCCAGATTATCCTGCGTGCGGTAGTCGGCCGCATAGAGGTAGGGGGCGTTGATATACACAGGGGCCTCGTTGAATTTCACCTTGTCGACCGATTCCGTGTCGAACGAATGCTTCTCGCCGTCGGTTGTCGTCACAACCACTTTGTAGCCCTGGGCCATACCTCCGAATACGGCGGCTCCCATAAGGGCTGAAAGAATATATCTTTTCATTTCTGTCTTCTCTTGATGTGGTTAGCGGATAAATTTGAATGTATGTCCGGGCATTGCGGCCACGTATACGCCGCCGGCGATACCCTCGAGCGACACTACGGCGTTGCCGTCGGTGTCGGCCGTTGCCGAGGCCACCTTGGCCCCTGAGAGGCTGTAGAGAGCCACCTCCGCGTTGGCGGCCAAACCGCTCACGCTTATGCTCTCCTTGCTTATGGCCACCTGCACGGCATCATCGGCCTCCACTCCCTCTACCGACACTGTCAGCTTGTCGAAGGTCAGGTTCGCAACGTTGGCCATGGCATAGCGCACGCTCTCTCCGCTGTAATCGGTTATCACTATCTCCTCGCCGTCGAAGGTCATCTCGGGCTCGTCGTCAAACATGAAACGTATCTTCCCGCCATCCGTGGTGTTAAGCTCGAAGTATGTTCTTTCGTAGTCCTGTGCCGAGGCGTATGCCATGCCGAACAGCATCACCATCACGGCTATTATGATTTTTTTCATCTTGTTTCCTCTTTGTTGGTTTTGATGTGTGTCCTGTATGATGACCCACGTTTATTTGAGATATGAAACTTTGCCATTGAACACACACTTCACCTCGCGGCCTGTCTCCATGATGCCGTCAAGCTCTATGAGGGTGTTCTCTCCGTCGGTAGTCACTGTGATGGTGCCTCCGGTTATGTGGCTGTCGAAGTGGGGTGAGTAGCTGTTGATTACGGTGCGTGGTCCGAAGTTACCGGCCTTGGGTGTGGCGCTGTAGGTATATACGCCGTCGGTGAGCACGGTGGATCCCTCCGCGCAGAATATGTCGAGAACCATCTCGTAATTCCAGTATTCGTCGTTGAGACGCAGATAGAACTCACCATCCACAGGGTCGTTGATATCAACCTGCGCGCATGCGATGGCATCTTTCATCTCGAGGGCCCCGGGATGCGATGAGTAGTCGGGGAGCTTGCCGGTGTAGGTGCCGTTCACCTCCTTGCCGTCATCGAGCACAAAATGGGTGGTGATGGTATACAATCCCTCGTTATCCTCAACTATCATCGAACCGCTCTTCAGGCTGTGGTTGGCTCCATCCACGGTGATTACGGTATAATTGCTGGTGCTCACGGTAAATGGCGACGCGCTGTCGTCGCATACATATGTGCCTGCATTCAGATAAGTGGCGTCGACGGGACCGTAGACATCCATGTCGGCTGAAACCCCTTCGCCTGAAAGCACGATGTTGACATTACCTTTCCCCCAATCCTTGAGTGTGATGTCGCTGAAGGTAATGCCGGGCTGAGGAGCCTCTGCCTTCTCGAAAGTAATCTCCTTGATGCTCTCTGTCGGGAACTTATGGGTCAGACCATCCTTATCGACGATGGTTACACTTTGACCGTAGGCCGCCGGCCCGCATAGTCCGCACAGAATACCGATGTAGAGTAATTTTTTCATTCTGTGAAATTTAGGTGTTAAGTATAGTTAGTTGGGTTGGTAATAAACTGCCGCGTCGCTATATTGCAGTTTTTCACTTCCCAAAGATAAGTCAAAGATTTAAGATTTGCAAATTTTTTCAAATTTTATTTTATCTTTGCACAAAAATGACCTGATTTGGCACGTATTCATACTGCTCCACACCACCTCGTATCCTAATTTTGCAGCATACTTAACCTTTCATAATACTTTGCACTGGCATGAAAAAATATTTTGTTCTGTGTTTACTCTTCTCTCTGGCAGCGGCCCGTGAGCTGGCCAACACATGGTCATCCTCTGAAGACCCTGCCTCGGTGGGGGCGCTCGTAGCGAGACGGTTTGCCGATGTCCCTCACCCGAATTTCGACGGCAATCCGGCTCCTACACGTGAGATTACTTATCCTGAGACATGCGCATGGATCGGCGCGCTCCGGTTTGCTGACGTCACATGCGATTCCCTTCTGATGATGCGTCTCGAACAACGCCTCACCCCGATTTTCGGCCCGGAACGTAACCTCCAGCCTCTCCCCGACCATGTGGACCATACCGTTTTCGGAGCGGTGCCTCTCCTACTTTATAGATTTACGGGTAATCCTATATATCGGGAGATGGGGCTATGGTATGCCGACGAGCAGTGGCGGCTCCCTGAACGCCTCAAGGATTCTCCTGAGGCTCGCCGTCTTGCCGACGACGGTCTGTCGTGGCAGACACGTTATTGGATCGACGATATGTTCATGATCTCATCTATACAGGGTGAGGCTTTCCAGGCTACGGGCGACCTCCGATATCTCAACCGGGCCGCACGTGAGATGTGTTCTTATCTGGATAGCATACAGTGTGGCGACGGTATGTTTTTCCATGCCGCTGAGGCTCCGTTCCTCTGGTGCCGTGGCAATGGCTGGATGGCGGCCGGTATGACGGAATTGCTATCTGTGCTCCCTGAGACTCACCCTGACCGCGAGCGTATACTGACGGCTTACCGCAAGATGATGGATACTCTCCTGAAGCATCAGAAGTCTGACGGCCTCTGGGGACAGCTCGTCGACGATCCCATCGCGTGGAGCGAGACCTCCGGCTCGGCTATGTTTACCTATGCCATGGTCAAGGGTGTCCGCAGAGGCTGGCTCCCCGCGGAACGGTTTGAACCGGCAATCGGGAAAGCGTGGCGCGCTCTCGTCTCACACATTGACGAGGCTGGTGATATCGATGGCGTCTGCGAGGGTACCAACCGTACCAATGACCGCGATTTCTATCTCAAGCGTCGCACTCTCACTGGAAATATGCATGGGCAGGCTCCGATTCTGTGGTGTGCCACCGCTTTCCTTGAGCCGGAGAGGGATACGGTGACCGACTGGCAGCAGTTGCGTGCCGCCCGGTTTGTAGATGAATTTGCGGAGAAGGGTCCCCGCGCCGGATTGTATAGCGTGTTCCGGCAATTGGCTCGTCTCACCTCCGGCAAACCCCTGGAGAATGAGGGCATGACCGATGCGTTGCGCCAGATTCGCAGTAACCGCGATTGCAATGATTTCGCACTGAATGCCTTGCTCCGTATGCTATATAAGGCACCATCGTCGCTCTCTGATTGGAGAAAGGAGATTGATGAGCGCGTGCTCGATTTCAAGTATTGGTGGGACGACCTACGCCCTGACACAACCTACCGCTGCTATCACACCGAAAACCATCAGGCTCTCTACCACACAGCCGAACTTCTGGCGGGACAGTTATATAAGGAGCATACCTTTGCCGATGGCAAGTCGGGCATCGCACCTATCGCACATGCCCGTGAGCTTATCCTTCCGTGGCTCGATTTCCGTCTCAGGTTCGGCTTCAGCGAGTTCCTGTCAACCTACTATGACGTCGAGACTCTCCTGCTTACAAACCTCATCGACTTCGCAGAAGATGAGGATATACGTCGTAAAGCCACCTCAGCCCTCGATATCCTTATGCTTGACATGGCTCTCAACAATAACCAGGGATACATGTGCGGTGCGAGTGGACGCACCTACGCCCATTCTCTCCTTAATAAGACTCATGTCACGGCTCCTCTCATGTGGGTGGCGTTCGGATTGGGAGAGCCGTCGATGCTTGAGCCTACGGGAGTGGTAGCTTTGGCCTCAAGCTCTTACCGCTGTCCAGACGCGATAGCAGGCATCGCCAACGACATCCCCTCCTCAGACGACAGCCCCTCCCCAGACAACACCCCCTCCCCAGACAACACCCCCTCCCCAACCGACAGCCCCTCCCCAACCGACAACCCCTCCACAAGCGACAGCCCCTCCTCAAGCGACAACCCCTCCCCATGCGACAACCCCTCCACAAGTGACAACCCCTCCACAAGCGACAACCCCTCCTCAGGCGAGAGGACACGCCGTATATACACCCAGCGCATCGGACTCGACGTCGAGGAAGCGCCGGCTTTCGGCATCTCCTACGACAAAGAACTGGAAGCCCACCTCTTCTGGGGCATGCAGGAATTCATCCATCCCCTCGTAATCCACACCTCAAAACGCATCTCCGAGACCTACAACGTCTGGCCCTACCGCGACTACGACCGCTACATCGCCCTCTACAACGCCCAACTAAACAACGAGCAACCAACCACCCACCAGCCCTCAGAGCCAACCATCCACCAGCCCTCAGAGCCAACCACCCACCAGCCCTCCAGGGCCCACTCTCCACTGAATTTTAGTAATCCACTTGGGGACCACGGTCCCCAAGGTGCCGTCAACACCCCTGTCTCTTTCCCAGCCAAGAACCAACCCGCCGACCGTGACCGCTCCGCCCTCTCAGCAGCCGACCGTGACCGCTTCGCCCTCTCAGCGGCAGACATAACCACACTCCGCACCCGCGACTACACCCTCAGCACAGCCGTAAATTTCCGTCCCGGAAAACCGGCCTACCAACAGCAACCATGGCTTGCCACAATCGCCTACGGCATCCCCATCTACACCACCCACCCCGGCGGTGTCACCTCCACCCCCGGCAGCACAATCTCCACCCCCAACGGCACAATCTCCACCCCCAACGGCGCAACCTCCAACACCAACACACCCAAACCCTCAGACACCTCTTCCTCCACAAATATGCTCAACCCATCCCAAACTGCATCACAGATGCCAAATCCATCCAAACCCACCACCCCACAAGCATTGACAGAAGCGGATATTAAAATAAGCACCAATCTCCGCAACTCACCCAACTACTGGGCTGGCAACGAGATTCTCCCACTTGCCATCCAGATAGACAACGCCGTAATCTGCATCTACGACATCCCGACCGACCACCCCTCCCCCTACTCACACGCCTACTTCCCAACAGAAGAAATGGATGAATACCTCACCCTCCCCTCAACCCACCACCCCATAAATCCCCTCTCCCCCCAACAAGCCCAACAACCCCAAAACAAACAGCAAGCCCAGCCTGCCCAAACCCAACAACAAGCTCAGACTGCCCAAAACAAACAGCAAGCTCAGACTGCTCAAAACAAACAGCAAGCTCAGCCCGCTCAAAACAAACAGCCAGCCCAGCCTGCTCAAAACAAACAGCAAGCCCAGCCTGCTCAAAACAAACAGCAAGCCCAGCCTACTCAAAACAAACAGCAAGCCCAGCCTACTCAAAACAAACAGCAAGCCCAGCCTGCCCAAAACAAACAGCAAGCCCAGCCTGCTCAAAACCAACAGCCAGACCAGCTTGCCCAACAAGCCCGGCCAGAAGCCCCCGCAGCTCTTCACAAAGAGCCTACCGTCCAAACAGTGCATCGCGGTTTGTCGGGTGAAGGTACCTGGACCTTCGGGCGCCGTGGCAACACCTACATAGCCCTCTGGTCATCCACCCCAACAGAACTCCGCACCGACTTCCGAGGCAAACGCTGCGACCTCGTGGCCCCCTCGCGTCAAAACATCTGGATTTGTCAACTCGGCAGCCGCTCCGAAAACGGCGATTTCCCAACCTTCATAGCCCAGACAACAGCCAAAACATACACTCTCCCCTCCCAACAAATCCAAAACCACACCCCACAACAAATCCAAAACCAACCCTCCCAACAACCATCCCACACGAACTATCAACACACCACCAACACCCTTCGCTACGACACTCCATGGCTAACCCTCCTCCAGGATGCCAGCGAAGCCACCATACGCTGCCACAATAAAACCCACACAATCCCCCTCCGCTAACAGCCGGAAGGCCCAGAAGCAATCCCGAAGGCCGAAGCAAACCCTAAGCCCAAAGCAAGCCCCGAAGGCCGAAGCAAAGCCTACGCCCAAAGCAAGCCCCGAAGGCCGAAGCAAGCCCGAAGCCCAGAAGCAGACTCGAAGCCCAAAGCTAACCCAAAGGCCAGAAGCAAACCCAAAGCATAGAAACTAACCACCAAGCCCTGAAACAAACCGGCAAGGCTACCGAAGCCGTGCGCGTTAGCCCGTTTCCCCGGTGTAAGTCCCGCAAGGGACCCACCCGAAGCTTCCCCAAAAAATCCCAATCAAAAAATGCGAAATTCCGGTCAGAATACTTTTTTGGCACAATTCCGCACACAAAAACCAAAAACATAATCTTAAATTTGCAAAGCAAAAAACCTGACACCCCATGAACAAAACCCTTAGAAAATACCTCCTGCTAATTATGGCAAGCATCAGCGTATCCCCGGCTCTCGCCACCGACGACTGGGCAAACATCAACCGCTACGACGCCTCTAACAAGGAAATCGCAGCTCGCCCCGACAAAAACGACGGCCTCGTCGTACTGATGGGCAACTCAATCACCGATAACTGGCCCGGCGCCCATCCTCACTTCTTCTCCGACAACAACATTGTCGGCCGGGGAATCTCCGGACAGACCACCTACCAGTTCATAGTACGTTTCCGAGAGGATGTCATAAACCTCCATCCGGTCGCCGTTGTCATAAACGGTGGCATCAACGACATCGCCGAAAATAACTACGCCTACGACGAAAGCCGTACCTTCGGTAATATCATGACTATGGCCGAGATGGCTGAGGCAAACGGAATCCAGGTAATCCTTACAAGTCTCCTCCCTTCCGACCGCCTCAGCTGGCGACCTGAAAAAACTGACGTCGCCGACAAAGTGGCCTCGCTCAATACCCTCATCAAGGCGTATGCCGATGAGAAGGGATACCCTTACGTCGATTACTATACCCCGATGGTATATGGAGAATCGCGTGCCCTCAATCCGGCTTATTCCGACGACGGTGTGCATCCCACCCCTCCCGGATATGATGTCATGGAAGCTGTTCTCCTCGAAACTATCTCCCGAATCAGAAAATAAAAATGGTCATGAACTATCGAAGATATATCCTGCCCCTCATGGGCACCCTGATACTCACGGCAGCATGTCGTCCTAAGGCTGAGACTCACCTTACGGACTTCGTCAATCCCCTCCTCGGCACAGCCACCCTATGGGAGAAAGCCGACCTCGGTTACGAACGTCATAACGAGAAACGCACCTGGGGCGCTGAAGTTTTCCCGGGCGCTGCCCTCCCTAACGCCATGGTGCAGCTTACCCCTGTCACCATGTGGAACACCGGTGCCGGCTACCAATATGAGGATACAACTATCCTGGGCTTCGCCCACACGGCCATGGGGCACTGGAATTATATCGACCTCCCGATTCTCCCTGTCACGGGCGAGGTCTCTGCCGATGACTATGCCTCGGGCTATTCCCACAACAATGAATCGGCGCGACCTGGGTATTACCGGGTGATGCTCGACCGTTACGGAATCAACGCCGAACTCACCTCTACCCTGCGCACCGGCTATCATCGGTATACTTTCCCCGACAACGCGCAGCGTCGTCTCCTTGTGAATGTGGCCCACAACCAGCACCCTATCAACGATTGGAAAATCAACCCTGACGGACGCTTCTCTTTCTCTGGAAATCAAGGGAACGATTTCTTTTACTATGCCGTGGCGGACGCTCCTATCGATACTATCCGTATCGTGGAGAGCGCGAAAGGCTCCTCCCCGGTGGCTGTGGTGGATTTCTCTTCTACCCATCCGGCTAATACGGTGCAGCTGAGAGTCGGTATCTCGCATGTCAGCGTTGAAAATGCGCGCGAGAATCTTGAACGTGAGACGTCGGGGAAGAGTTTCGACGATGTGCGATGCGAGGCCGACAAGACCTGGGAGAAGCTGCTCGCAAAGATTGAGGTGAAGGGTTCCGACAAACGTATGAAGGGCTTGTTTTACTCTACCCTCTATCGCTCGATGCTCCTTCCGCGTCTGATGAGCGACGTCAACGGCCAGTATCGCGATAACCGTAATAATATAGTCACTGACGCCGGTTTCCGGTATTACGCCAACCCTGCATTCTGGGATGTCTACCGCAACCAGCTTATTCTGTTAGGTATGCTGCAGCCTGACGTGGCGTCTGATATAATAAAGTCTACAATCGACCGTGGTGAGAAGGGTGACGGTTTCATCCCGTCGTATTTCCACGGCGACCATGCCCCGACTTTCATCGTGGGAAGCTACCTGCGCGGCATCGATGACTTCGACCTCGACCGGGCTTATCGCCTCTGCCTGAAGAGTGCCATGGTGCTGGGTCGCGACGGACGCCGTTATATAGAGGAGTATATCGCCAACGGTTACATCACCGATGAGAATCTCCCTGACTGTCCTTTCTGGGAGGAGCACAAGGGGGGCGTCACCAAGACTCTCGAATATGCCTACGATGACTATGCCGTGGCCCAGATGGCGCGTCTCAGGGCCGACTCTGCTAATTACCGTACACTGATGGAACGCTCCGGCAACTGGCGAAATCTATTCGACCCCTCGACGGGCTTCTGGCGCGGACGCGTCGAGGGGGGCGCATGGCTCACCCCTTACGACCCATATATGCCTTATTTCCAGCAGATGTATCGTGAGGCAAACGGCTGGAACAGTCTCTTCTATGCGCCGCATGACCCTCAGGGTATGGTGGCCCTCTATCCGTCGGCAAAAGCGGTGGAGGAGAAACTCGACTCGCTCTTTACTGAGCCCTGGTGCGGCCTGGAGGTACACAACATGACGGGATTTATCGGCAATTACTGCCACGGCAACCAGCCTGGCCATAACATACCTTACACATACTGTTTCATCGGTAAGCAGGAGAAGTGCCAGGAGAGACTGAATCAGATTATGGACCGTTTCTACGATATGGGAAAAGAGCGTCTGGCGTACGCCGGAATGGATGACACGGGCGAGATGTCGGCCTGGTTCGTGCTGAATGCAATCGGTCTCTACACCTACTCCCCGGCCGACCCGGAGTATCTGGTCACCGTCCCCATCTTCGACAGGATACGCCTTGACCTCGCAGGAACCCCCGTCACAATAAAACGCAAAGGCCACGGCACCCGCATCACCGACATAACCTGCGGCAACACCGGACATGACAGCTTCTTCATCCCACACGGGGCGCTCCTCAAAGCCGGCTCCCTTACAATAACAGTAGCCGCCGACTAAGCTAAACCAGCAGCACGGTCACCAACCCCCACACCACAAGCAGAATATTGCTCACGGCATAAGTCACGGCATAACCGATTGCAGGCAAGGTGCTCCCGAGAGCATTCTGAACCGCACCTAACGACGCGGTCGACGTCCTGGTGCCGCAGCAGCATCCCAACGTGATGGCAGGGTTAAACTTAAACACCTTGTGCCCTAACCACAGACCGAAGAATAACGGCACCAGAGTACCGACAGCGCCGATCAGAAACAGCATCGGTCCGACCGACTTGATGCCCGACACAAACGACGGGGCTGCCTCTATACCCACAACGGCTATGAAGACATTCAGCCCGAGATTGTTCATTATCCAGAGCGCCCCGGGGGATATGTTGCCGAAGGTTGGACGCTTCGACCGTAACCAGCCGAACACCAGACCGGCAACCAAGGCGCCACCGCTCGTGCCGAAACTGACCGGGATGCTGCCGATCCATATACTCATGGCACCAAACAAGCCGCCGATAAATATGGCCAGACCCACAAACATCAGGTCGGTCTGCACCGATGGACGCTCCACGTGCCCCATGTGGGCCGTGGCGCGTTTCACTTGTACAGGTCGCCCTACGACTGTCAGCTTGTCACCCTTCTCGAAGGTGGTCATCATGTTTATGTCGATGGGCTGACCGTTGCGCACGGCGTCGCGTATAACCACACCATGCATATATTTCTTACGGCGTATATCGGTAATCGCCGGACCGATAAATTCCTTCTTCGTCACCAGCACACCAACCCTGTCGAGCGGGTATGAGAGGAGTTTGGCGTTGGCTATCTCCTGGCCGATATGGCGCTCTACCTCCACAATACTCTCGCGACGTCCGCATATAACGATCTCGTCACCCTGGAATATGAAGTCGTCGTGACGTGGGGCGAAAATCTCGCCATTGTGCATCACACGGTCAACATACACATCTATCCCCTGACGCCGCAACGCCAACTCGGTGGAGCGGATCGACTGCGGATGGTCGAAAAACGGATTATCCACCCTGTAAGAACGGTAGGCTATCGTTGAGAGAGCGTTGACATAGGCGGGGTCGGAATCCTTGTTATCGGCATTCAGTTTCTTCTCAAGCTCGGCGGTCTGGGCCTTCACCTTGTCGATGCCACCTAACAGCTTCGGACCGAAATTACCCATCAGCACCACAGTGCCGAGCGTGCCGAAGATATACGTCACAGCATAGCACACAGGTATGATGTTAAGCTCGCGCGAGAGTGCGTCTCCCGTCAGACCGGTCTTGGAAATCGACTCGGTGCCCACACCCAACAGGGCGCTGCATGTCTGCGACCCGGCAAACAATCCTATTGTCTCACCCTTGGAATACCCCATCAGCTTCGACAAAAGCAGGGTTATGAGGAAACATGTTGAGCTCATGATAACGGCGAAGATAGCCTGTCGGGCACCCGACCCGCGCAACGACTTGAAGAAATCAGGCCCCACGCTATACCCTATCGAAAATAGGAACATCATGAAGAACACCATCTTCAACGGTCCCGACATCGGGATATTGAGCTGTCCCACAACTACACCCACGAGCAGCACAGACGTGACGCTCCCGAGCGAGAAATTTCCGATACGAAGCTTCCCGATCAAGAAACCCAACCCAACGGTCAGGAACAAAGCCAAAGTGGGATATTGGCGCAATATGTCAAAAAATCCACTGATCATATCCTTAATTCATACATATTCTTAATTCATACATATCATTAATTCAACTAATCATATCCTTAATTCAACTAATCCTCTCCTTACTAATAGCAACCAGAGCATATTCTCTAACCATAGCAACCGGAGCATATTCTCTAACCATAGCAACCGGAGCATATTCTCTAACCATAGCAACCGG
>CANPMT010000053.1 GCA_947575235.1 uncultured Porphyromonadaceae bacterium | reverse complement strand
AAAACTCTGAGAACTCTGATGACTCTGAGGGCTCTGAAAACTCTGAGCACTCTGAGGGCGCTGAGCTCCATGAGCACCTTGCCAGTTCTGAGCTCTCTGATTGTTTCTTGTATCCAGTCTGGCTCTGGTCATCTGCTCCTTAATTCCACCATGCTCCAGAAATTTCCGCTTCTGATAGGCCAGAAGCCCTGCAAGCATCTTGTCACACTGATGAACCAGTGTTATGGCAACATTGGCTATAGTCTCGTCATTCCATCTCTTAGCCTTCTCAAGCATAAATTCACGTGTCATTTTCCGGGTCAGGGCAAGCCGTACATTCTGAAGACGGCGGTCATCGAGCCTCCATTTCTCCAAACCGCGTGTAATCAGGTAATCCTCATAGTCAAGGAGCAATTCTTGCTGACTGCTTTTGCCAACATTTGTGAGAAACATCTCTGACTGTGTCGACATGGAAGCCGCACTGCTACCCTCTGCAATGTTCTGTTTGATGCTCCTGGCTGCCTGTACCATCTGGTCTTTGGTACGATCTCCCGGGGAAATAAATCTATCGCAAAACACATATGTAATGTCATAGAGATGTTCCGCGAGCTGGAAACAGCGCAGTTCACGATAATTACCTCTATGGGCTAAAAAATCATTCTCCATTCTCATTACAGTATTAGTCTACCGGACACTATTAGTGCATCGGTATAAGGTTACACAGCAACTCGCCACCCTGCCAACTATCAGCCAATGGCAACTCGCTACCCTGACAACTATCAGCCAATGGGCAACTAGCTACCCTGACAACTATCTGCCAATGGGAAACTCGCCTCCCCGACAACTATCAGCCAATGGGAAACTCGCTACCCTGCAAACTATCAGCCAATGGTGAACTCGCCACCCTGACAACTATCTGCCAATGGGAAACTCAGCCATTGCCCAGCAAAGTAAGCTTCACATTCCATTCAGGCAGCATGCTCGTTGACAAGAAATAATCCCTAATCCTACTTGCAAATTTAGTGATTAAGACTGATACTGCAAAAAGAATATATTGAAGAGGGTGCACCATAAACCGAGTTATGATACACCCACTTTATTACTTCAGATAGTCGGCGGTGCTGCTCTTCTGGCCGAGGGGACCGTAGTCGCCGAGGGCTATGTGGGCTATCTGACGGTCAGGTTCTGTCACCATGTCGATGGGCTCCCTCACTCCGTCGTAGTATTCCGTGGGAAGCATGTTCGATATGGAGTAAGGCCATGCGCTGTTGGGGAGAATGTTGCGGTACATAAACGCGATGTTTTCGCCAAGCGGTATGCCGTCGATGTTCAGTTTCTCACTGTCCCATACCATCAGATTCACTTTACCCCCCTCTTTGTTCAACCGCTCCACCTTGGCCGTCACCTCATCAAGACGCGGATTCTTTTTCAACGCTATTACAAACTCTGCCTTCTCACCCTCCTTCCAATTGGCGTTACGGTCGCACAAGGATGCGTACGAACGTGTGTCAGCCGCCGAACCGAGACAGATCGACCAGTAACGGGCAGCCGCGTCGGCATAATCCTCCGGTCGCTGCGGCATCGGTGCCGGTATGAAACTGAAGGTAAGGATACTGTCGGTTGAAAGATGCGTGCGGGCATAGAGATATGCCGTTGAGTTGTTGGGATAATATCTGCTTGGAGGTGCAAGGAAGAAAGGCATCTCCCTCAGATGATCCGATTTCAGCAGATATACTTCGGATGTGGCGGAGTAGACATTGGAGAGTATATGCTCAGGCAATTCCACCTCCTCACCTGTGACAGGGTTGAGAGCCGAGATCAGAGGTAACCCCACACCACCATATTCATCATAGTTCTCGCCCGAGGCATCGGTGCCCAGATACTGGCGTATCATCACAGACACTTTCCTGACACCATCCCCAACTATGCAGATGTTATCCGGAGACCAGCTCTTTTTAAAGTCGTCTGCCAGTTTCTCGGGCACAAGATACACTGTGAACCGTCCGGTGCGGGAAGTGGAGACTCTGAAAGGATTCACGCTCCCCTCCTCGGGCTCGATATAGACATCATTGATACCCCCGATAGCTGTGCCCGTCTCATCGTTATAGACAGAGAAGCTGAAGTAACGGCAATGAGGGAACTCGCCCGAGAAGCGCAGCACCTTGTCGGGATGTTTCGAAAGATCATAGGTATATTCCCAATAGTTGCTGTATAAGTCGGGATACGCCCCTATGACTTCACCGTTACCTTTCACGGTGGGGCTCCATTGTGCAGTGGGATTCACCGGCGCCGGCGTGTCGCTATCGGAACAGGAGGTCAGCATACCCATCCCTGCAAAGAGTGTGAGGAGAGTTGATAATAGTTTCTTGATCATTTTGAAAAATTTTATGGATTAGGCCACAAAGTTAACAATACTCTCCCCACCCCACTGGTAAAAAGGTAAAATTGACGTTTTTACCACCCAAATAAGCAAAATCTCCATAACGAAAGATACTCACCATGTCAATCAGGATATCAGACTATCTCCCAGGATTTAGGTCTTCTGGTTTTTGAGGAGAAGTTTATCCCTATTTTGAAAAGTTTACGGGGATCGCTTTGGAATTGTCGGGCATACTGTTTCTCTTCAATCTGCCTAAGTGCCTCAGCAGGGGTAGAATCATATTTCAGTTCAATCAGATAGATGTAGCTCGAGTTCTCTATGAGTAGGTCTATCCTACCATTGGAGGTGTGAACTTCAGCCTCTGTGTCAATACCTATCAGTGTCATCAGGATATAGAAAGCGTTGTGAAAATTGTTTTCATTGTCCATCCTGAGATCGTAAGGGACACTCGAGAAGTATTCGCCAAGATACTTCATGAATTCCTCCGGAGCCCCATCTTCAATACTCCTGCATATCCCGTCAAGAACACTTTTTACCGTGCCGCTTTTCACTTTTATATAACACTGCAGTAGATCTTTAAACAGACCGTTCTTCACTTCATCATTAGGCACTTTCAGCTTTACGGTGTTTCTCTTCCTGTCATAGGAATCAATTGTAAGATAACCGGTCTGGTAAAGAAGAGCTGTAGGATCAGCATTGAGCAAATCCAGTCCGGCGAGATCATCAAATTTCCAACTTGCATTCAAAGTCTGCTCAATGTCGATATCGGCATTGCGGAGAGATTCTGCAATGACAGTAGTGGCGCCCGTGGCTGTCCAGTAGTTCCTGATATCCTTTTTCGCCAGACAGTTCAACACTGACCAGGGATTGTATATTTCACTTCCTTTCTTTGCAAACCGATAACCGTCGTAGTTCTGCTTCAGGAGATGGCATGCCTCATCGTAACTTACTTCATATTCTTCGGCAAGAGTCTTGATACCAATCCGGAAATTGTCAAGAAGTTCCTGCTCTGTTATGCCGCATATATCCGCATATTCATCATCAAATGAGATGTCGTTAAGATTGTTAAGATCTGAAAAGACACTGAGTTTACTGAACCGGCTGACTCCTGTCAGGAATACAAGACGGATATATTTGGCTGAACTTTTGAAATTTGAATACAGTGAGGCGAGATTTTTCCGATAATGCTCAAATGTCTCATCCTGATGCAGATTCCCCACAAGAGGCTTATCGTATTCATCCACAAGTATCACTACCTGCTTACCTGTCTTCCGATAGGCACTTTCTATGATAGTCTTAAATCTCTGGGAATATTCAGTGTCTTTCACATCCACATCATATTCCTCTTCCCAATTTCTGAATATATTGTCGAGAACCTCATTGAGTTTCCCTTTCCCGGCATATTTGTCGGTGTTCAAATCAAGATGAAGCACAGGGTATGGCTCCCATTTCCAATCGGTGGAATCAATGTAAAGACCCTTGAAAAGCTCTCGTTCACCCCGGAAGAAATAATCAAGCATTGAGAGAAAGAGGCTTTTACCAAAACGGCGCGGCCGGGCAAGGAAGATATATTTGTTCCCTTCAAGTATTGTGGCGATGAAACGGGTCTTGTCTACATATACAAACCCTTCTTCCCGGATTGATTTGAAGTCCTGGTCACCGATTGGATATTTTACCTTACATGCATCCATAATTATCTCTTTATATAAAAACGAAGTAGCAACAAAATTATTCTGAGAATAATCTAAAAACAGAAGCTGGAACCGACAGGTCGGTTCCAGCCTCTGTTTTTAGATGATATATGGACTGCGGTGTATTACTCGGTCTTGCCGTGGCAGTTCTTGTATTTCTTGCCGCTGCCGCAGGGACAGGGGTCGTTGCGGCCTACCTTGGGCTCGGCTTTGGCCGGCTGCTGGGGCTTGGCTGCCTGGTTGGCATTCTGGGCTGCCTCACGCTGGGCGTTCTCTCCGGGGTAAGCCTCACCGCGGCTGTAGGTCGTGGCGTTGCTGTAGTTGGAGTCGCGGGTGGTGCTGTAATTGGCGTAGGGATTCATTGTCGTGCTGGTGGCTGAGTAGCCGCTGGTGATATGTCCCTGCTGCGCGGCCGCCTGCTGACGACGCTGTTCCATAGCCTCGCGCTGTGCCGCCTCGGCTGCCTTAGCCTCTGCATAGTCGGGCACTGCAAGCTTGCCTCGCATAAGTGTGGCAACCGACTTGGAGTTCATATCCCAGAGCATCTTTTTCCACAACTCATAGGCCTCGAGCTTGTAAATCACCAAGGGATCTTTCTGCTCGTATGAGGCGTTCTGCACCGACTTGCGGAGCTCATCCATCTCACGGAGCTGCTCCTGCCATGCCTTGTCGATACCGGACAGAAGCACTGTCTTCTCCCACGACTTGGTGAGGGCGGCGCAGTTGGTGTCGTAAGCCTCCTGGATGTCGCAACGTATATTGAACATGCGGCGTCCGTCGGTGACGGGTACACCTACCTGACCTGTGGCACCCTTCTCCTCGACAAACTCCTTGATGTAGGGCATCACGGCCTCTGCCATCTTCTGCTTGTTGCGGCTGTAGGTGTGCATCGCGGTGTCGGCCATACGGTCGGTAAGTTCGTTGGCATCGAGTTTGTTGTATTCCTCCTCGGTGACGGGCGACTCCATGGCGAAGGCTTTCAGAACCTCCTCCTCAAACTCCTTGTAGCCACCCTCGTAGTGACGGCTTGAGAGCTCCTGGGCAGTCTCGTAGATCATGTTGGCGATATCGGTGCCGATGCGCTCACCCTTCAGGGCATTCTGGCGACGGCCATACACACCCTTGCGCTGGGCGTTCATCACGTCGTCATACTCCACAAGGCGTTTACGGATACCGAAGTTATTCTCCTCTACACGCTTCTGGGCGTTCTCGATAGATTTGGTCACCATCTTGCTCTCAATCATGTCACCCTCCTGGAAGCCGAGACGGTCGAGTGTCTTCACAATACGCTCGTTGGCGAACAGACGCATCACGGTGTCCTCAAACGACACGAAGAACACTGATGAACCCGGGTCGCCCTGACGGCCGGCACGTCCGCGGAGCTGACGGTCGACACGACGTGACTCGTGACGCTCGGTGCCGATGATGGCCAGACCACCGGCCTCCTTCACCTCTTTGGGAAGCTTGATGTCGGTACCACGACCTGCCATATTGGTGGCGATGGTCACTGTGCCTGTCTTACCGGCCTGTGCCACGATGTCGGCCTCCTTCTGGTGATACTTGGCGTTGAGCACCTGATGGGGTATCTTGCGGAGCTGAAGCATCTTGGAGAGGAGCTCTGAAATCTCGACCGATGTGGTGCCCACAAGCACGGGGCGTCCGGCCTTGACCATATCCTCGACCTCCTGGATGACGGCTGCATATTTCTCCTTCTTGGTGCGGTAGACACGGTCGTTCTGGTCGTTGCGGAGCACAGGACGGTTGGTCGGTATCTCGGTCACCTCAAGTTTGTAGATGTCGTAGAACTCGCCAGCCTCGGTCATAGCCGTACCGGTCATACCGGCAAGCTTGCGGTACATACGGAAGTAGTTCTGCAGCGTGATGGTGGCGTAGGTCTGTGTGGCGGCCTCTACCTTCACACCCTCCTTGGCCTCGATGGCCTGGTGCAGACCGTCGCTGTAACGGCGGCCCTCCATGATACGGCCTGTCTGCTCATCCACAATCTTGATCTTGTTGTCGTCGATCACATACTCCACATCCTTGTCGAAGAGTGAGTATGCCTTGAGAAGCTGGTTGACGGTGTGTACGCGCTCAGCCTTGATCGAATAGTTCTGCAGAAGGTCATCCTTGCGCTGCTGCTTCTCCTCCTTTGTACCCTCCTCGTTCTCAACGGCTGAAAGCTGTGCGGCGATGTCTGGGAGGATGAAGAAGTCAGGATCCTGGGTGGTGCCGGTGAGCACCTCGATACCCTTGTCGGTAAGCTCGATGCTGTGGTTCTTCTCATCAATCACGAAGAAGAGGGGCTCTACGGCCTTGGGCATCTCGCGGTTGTTGTCGGCCATATACTTGGCCTCAACCTTGAGAAGGAGCTGCTTGATACCCTCCTCGCTGAGATAGCGGATAAGGGGGTTATGCTTGGGAAGACCCTTGTAGGCACGGAAGAGTGCGAGACCACCCTCTTCGAGCATCTCCTTGTTATCCTCCTTCTGTGCTTTGGCTATCTTATCCTTGGCCTCGAGAAGAAGGCTCTGCACAAGCTTGCGCTGGGCGTTGACAACCTTCTCCACATTGGGCTTGAATTCGTTGAACATCTGGTCGTCACCCTTGGGTACCGGACCTGAGATGATAAGCGGTGTACGGGCATCGTCGATAAGCACTGAGTCAACCTCATCGACAATGGCGTAGTAATGCTCGTCGCGCTGCACGAGGTCAGTGGTCTGTGTGGCCATGTTGTCGCGCAGATAGTCGAAACCGAACTCGTTGTTGGTTCCGAATGTGATGTCGCAACGGTAAGCCTGACGGCGCTCCTCTGAGTTAGGCTCGGTCTTGTCGATACAGTTTACGGTGAGACCGTGGAACTGATACAGCGGGCCCATCCACTCGGAGTCTCGCTTGGCGAGATAGTCGTTGACGGTCACCACATGCACACCCTCGCCTGTAAGGGCGTTGAGGAAGACGGGGAGTGTGGCCACGAGAGTCTTACCCTCACCTGTGGCCATCTCGGCGATATTGTTGGAAGCCTTGTCGCCGTTCATTATGCCGTGGAGCACCATGCCTCCGATGAGCTGCACGTCATAGTGCACCATATCCCAGGTCATGAGGTTGCCACCGGCCACCCAGCTGTTCTTGTAGATAGCCTTGTCGCCGTCGATTCTCACGAAATCCTTCCCGGCCACAGCCAAGGCACGGTCGGCCTCGGTGGCTGTCACCTCGATTGTCTCGTTGTTGGCGAAACGGCGGGCAGTCTCCTTCACAACGGCGAATACCTCCGGGAGCGACTCGTCAAGACGATGTGCGTACATCTTGAACTTCTCGTCGCGGAGGTCGTCGATCTTGCGCCAGTAGGGCTCGCGCTTGTCATAGTCGAGGGTCTCGATCTCGGCACGTATCTCCGCGATCTTATCCTCATATTCCTTTGCCTCGCCGCGTATGCCGTCGCGGATCTTGTCGATACGGCCACGGAGCTCGTCATGGCTGAGGCTCTTGATCTCCTCACTGATAGGGTTGATCTCTTTCTCCAGACGCTGCCAGAGGGGGCGTACCGCACGTTCGCTCTGGTCGCCGAAAATTTTCTTAAGTATGCTGTTTAATCCCATGGATTGTTGATTTTTTCTTTAGTGGATGTATTGTTCAGTTTTTAAAGGAGAGTGGAATCGGTTTCGACACCGCGCCATTGGGTGAGCGTATCCTCAGCACCTGCGTCACGGTAGGTGCTATCGAGGTGGCGTCGACCGGCGTCGATATAATCTGCGGAGCCAGATTCCCACCCATCATGAACACAGGGGTGAGAACCATGCTCTGCCGCATGACATCCACCGTATTGGGGAACCGTGTATCGTTGACAACCCTCCAGCCTGAGTTGAACTCCAGCACCACGTCGCCACCCGTCTTCGGGTCTGTGCTGAGACGCAGCGACTCCATTCCGGGGAGTGCCGAAGTCATGATGTCGCCCATGGTATAGGCGTCGCTCACACCGCTCATCCTCACAAGGAAATCGCGGGTTGCCTCGGCCACCTCCTCAACGCTGAGCTGATGGTCCTCAATCTGCTTATGGTCGAGATAGACATGGCCGCCGCTGTAGGTATCCACATAATCGCCGTTGCCATACTTGGCGCTCAGGTAGGAGTTGAGAAGCGAGAGGGCGCGTTTCACAGAGAAATCGCCTGTCGGTATGTTATATTTGGGGTCGTCCACGACGGCATCGTCATAGTAGCCTGTCGAGGCCACATAGACGAACGTGTTGTCGAGACCCACATATTTATCTATCGCCTCGAACAGTCGTGTGAGCTGTCCGTCGAGGCGTATGTAGCTGTCTTCAAGTTCGAGCCGGTAGTCGCCATCCTTCACATACTTGTAAGGTGCGGCCGTATACCCGATATTGAGCATATCTATGGCATCTCCTCTGCTACCCACACGCATATCCTTGAGATAGGATATGGCCACATCGGTCACCTCCGTATTCACCAAGGGTGAGGTGGAGTACATACGGTAGACGTTGCGGTCGGCCATCGAGAAGGTATGCTTGAAATCATACATCCTCTTCTGGGCCGGCAGCCCGGGATAGCGCGAAAGGGGGAGTATCGGCTTCCATTGCATGGTGTCGATACGCGATGCAATCGAGTTGTCGTAGTTGCGCTGCGAGAGATGCTTGGGTGTCTCCTTATAGTAGGTGGTTGTGGCCCAGCGTCCTGTGTTGTCGTTGATCCAGAACGCGGAGTTTCCGGCATGTCCGGCCATTATTATGGCCTGCTGGGCGTCGGGAGCTATCGAGTAGACTCCGGCCACCCCCACGCCGTCGATAGCGATCTCGTCGCTGATTGTGGAGAGACGCAGCCCCTTCGGGGAGTAGGTCTCGGTGGTGAAGTTGCCGATTATCGACTCGTCGTTGAGAGCCGCCACCATGTCCTGGCGCGCGGGGTCGTAGACCATAGCCGACGACACACCTGTCTGCCGGGGATACCCCCCGGTATATATCATGGCCGTACTGCTCGCCGCGTCAAGGCCCGAGACCTTGAAATCGACGTTGCGCAGGAAGGCGCCATCTTTCATCAGAAGTTTGAACCCCCTCTCGGTGAAGAGGTTCTGCAGATACTCGATATAATCGGTGCGCAGCTGGTCTACGACGATTCCCACCACGAGCTTAGGCCGCGACGGGTCGGCGCTGAGCATCGTGTTGATGCCCACCAATCCGCATATCACCGATGTTATGAGTCTATTCATCTAATTGTTTTATTTATATAACTTTGCTTGGAGATTATTATTGCATAGGTTATACCTAACAACAATGTCGCCCCGATAAGGGGGAAGAATGCCGCATTGGCACTCTGCCTCTGCATGGGCCACACTATGAGCATGCACACCGTCACCACGATGTTATACCATGCCATGGCTGTGGAGGCCCAGCGGGTGCGTCGGCTCCATACACAGGCAGCCATGATCAGCTGCAAGGGATTGAGCCATATTATCAATGTATTGGGCGAAGTGGCCTCATGTGCCGATACAAACACCAGGAAGGCCACAAGCGACCCGGCCACACCGAGCAGCAGGAACCATAGCGAGAACACCCAACGGGTGACACGCCGGCGCCAGAGGTCGTAGACGCATACAAGTGTCAGAAGCGCCGCCACTACCCAGCTCCAGAAGAGCGGACCGAGCCAGTAGGGTGTGGGTCCGAGTGTGGGGTCGGCCACACCTTCGTTGAGCACACGGCTCTCCCTCACCAGTTGCCGGCCATCGGCAAAATGAGCCCCGGCCACCATCCTCTCACCCTCAACGGGCACAAACATCTCCTCCTTGGCTGTGAGAGGATAGTCGATGCCTGAGCCCAATGCCAGGTCGATGCCGAACTGATACCAGGGATAATCCTTATGGTAAGCACGCATCTCGTTGCGGAATGTGCCGTAGCGCACGCTGTCGGGATACACCACATCGCTTTCAGCCGCTCTCCCCACCATGTCGTAGACCCGCGTGGCGCAGTTGTCCTTGACATAATTGTAGCGGTAACGGCGGTTCTCGGGCAATCCCTGCACTTGCAGCAGCTCCAGAAGACGGTGTGCCTCACCCTGCGTCAGGTTGAGATCCTGCTCCACCACTTTCGAGCCACGCTCACGGTATTCGGGCAGGAACCACTCGAAGGGGTAGCCGGCGCAGATATAGTCGGTCTCCCCTTTTACAAAACGATAGACGAAATTTGGTTCACGGAAATCGAAAATTCCGAAGTTCCATACCGAGTCTCTCCCCTCCCCTCTCACGCGGATAGCCTCGTGGCCGCAGAGCTCATATATCTCCGGACCGGGATAGCAGGTGATGAGACTTACGGTGAGCGAATCGGCCATAGCCTCACGCGGTGCGTAGGATGAGCCCTTCGCCTCAGTCGGATGGAGGAGAAGCCACGACAACGCCACGGCAATGATTATTGCCATGGCGCCGCCGTTAAGCATATGTCGTTTTATTCGTATCAATCCTGTATATCTATCAATACTCGCAATTCTTGGGATAACGCGGGAATGGGATCACGTCGCGGATGTTCTGCATGCCGGTCACAAACAGCACAAGACGCTCGAAGCCAAGACCGAAACCGCTGTGGGGCACCGTGCCGTACTTACGTGTGTCAAGATACCAGTCCATGCCGGTAAGCCCGAGCTCCTCGATGCGCTTGGTAAGCTTATCGTAGTTCTCCTCGCGCTGGCTGCCGCCGATAATCTCGCCGATCTTCGGGAAGAGCACGTCCATGGCGCGGACTGTCTTGCCGTCGTCGTTGAGCTTCATGTAGAAGGCCTTGATCTCCTTGGGATAGTCGGTAAGGATGACGGGCTTCTTGAAGTGCTCCTCCACGAGGAAGCGCTCATGCTCGGAAGCCAGGTCAACTCCCCAGTAGACGGGGAATTCGAACTTGCGGCCGCTCTCCTCAAGAATCTTCACACCCTCTGTGTAGGGGAGACGCACAAAGTCGTTCTCAACAACAAACTTCAGGCGCTCGATAAGCTCCTTGTCGAAGTGGTCGTTGAGGAACTGGATATCATCCTTGCAATGCTCAAGAGCGTAGTTGATGCAATATTTGATAAACTCCTCGGCGAGGTCCATGTTGTCGGCAATCTCGTAGAAGGCCATCTCAGGCTCGATCATCCAGAATTCCGACAGGTGGCGCTGGGTGTTGGAGTTCTCCGCCCGGAAGGTGGGGCCGAAGGTATAGATCAGACCCAAGGCTGTGGCGCCCAACTCACCCTCGAGCTGACCCGATACGGTGAGCGAAGCCATCTTGCCGAAGAAATCCTCGCTGTAGTCAATCTTTCCATCCTCGCCCACCGGAAGATTCTCAAGCGGGAGGGTTGTCACCTGGAACTGTGCTCCGGCGCCCTCGCAATCGGAGGCTGTGATGAGGGGTGTATGGAAATAGAAGAAGCCTTTGTCGTTGAAAAATTTGTGGATGGCATAAGCCAGGGCATGGCGTATGCGGAGCACGGCGCCGAAGGTGTTGGTGCGCGGACGCAGATGTGCCTTCTCACGCAGGAACTCCAGGGTATGCCCCTTCTTCTGCAGAGGATAGTCTACGGGAGCTGTGCCGTAGATCTCAAGCTCGCGGGCCTGGACCTCGACACTCTGCCCTTTACCCTGCGAGGCCACGAGCTCACCCTGCACATGTATGCTTGAGCCGGTGGTGATGGGCTTGAGGTCCTCCTCGGTGAATTTCGAGAGGTCGAACACAATCTGAAGGTTGTTGATGGTAGAGCCGTCGTTGAGGGCCACGAACTGCACGTTCTTGTTGCCTCGGCGGGTACGCACCCATCCCTTCACATCCACTATCTTCCCGGCGTTCTCCGCGCCCTCTGAAAGGAGTGCTGATATTGTCTTTCTCTTTATATCTTCCATTATTCAATTCATAATGCTTAATGCATAATGCGCTCCCGATTGACCGGGGCCGCGCATTATGCATTGTGGAGTGTATTATTCAAAAGAACCCATGCGGAGGAAGTTCACCTCTTCCTGGGTGAGGTAACGCCAGCGTCCGCGGGGGAGGTTCTTCTTTGTAAGACCGGCGAAGTATACGCGGTCGAGCTTGGTGACGCGATAGCCGAGGCTCTCGAAGATGCGGCGCACGATACGGTTGCGTCCGCTGTGGATCTCGATGCCGGCCTGGTTGCGGTCGGTCTCGCTCACGTAGCTGATGGCGTCGGCATGGATCTCGCCGTCGTCAAGAGTGATGCCGTCGGCGATGCGCTGCATATCCTCCTCGGTGATATCCTTGTCGGTCCATACGTGATAGATCTTCTTCTTCACGAATTTGGGGTGAGTGAGCTTCGAGGCGAGGTCGCCGTCGTTGGTGAGCAGGAGCACACCGGTGGTGTTGCGGTCAAGACGGCCTACAGGATAGATGCGCTCGCGGCAGGCGTTCTTCACAAGGTCGAGCACTGTAAGACGGCCGTTGGGATCGTCGCTTGTAGTCACGCAGTCTTTCGGCTTGTTGAGGAGCACGTAGCATTTGCGCTCGGGTGTAACCACCTTCTCATCATACTCAACCACGTCGTTGCGTGTGATCTTTGTTCCGAGTTCGGTAACAACCTCTCCGTTCACCTTCACAAGACCCTGTGTGATGTATTCGTCAGCCTCACGGCGTGAGCATACACCGGCGTTGGCCATGTACTTGTTGAGACGGATCTGCTCGTTCGGATCGATATCCTCAATTACATAATCAACCTGCTTGGGACGCGGGATGAACTTCATGTTCTGCTGCTTGCGGTTGTTGAAGTTCTTGTTGTAGCCGCCCTGGTTGTTGCGGTTGTTGTAGCCGCCCTGACGGTTCTGGTTGTTGTAGCCACCCTGGCGGTTGTTGTTGTAGCCGCCCTGACGGTTCTGGTTGTTGTAGCCGCCCTGGTTGTTGCGGTTGTTATTGTAGCCGCCCTGACGGTTCTGGTTGTTGTAGCCACCCTGGCGGTTGTTGTTATAGCCGCCCTGACGGTTCTGGTTGTTGTAGCCACCCTGGCGGGGCTGGTAACCCTGACGGGGCTGGTAGCCCTGACGAGGCTGGTATCCCCCCTCGGTGTTGTTCTGGAATCCCGACTCTGTAGAATTTTCAGTGCTGGTCTCTCCCTCGGCGGCACTCGACTGGGTGCTGCGCTGCTGATAACCATTCTGATAGTAATTGTTCTGGCGGTCGTAGTGGTTGTTGTAGTTGTTGCGCTGCTGATAGCCATTGCCGCGCTGCTGGTAATTGTTGCGCTGCTGATAGCCATATGAACGCTGCTGATAGCCGCTCTGACGGTCGCCATAATTTCCCTGAGAACGTTCGCCGTCGTTAGGATAGTTCACTTTCTCGTAACGGTTTTCGGTTTCCCCGCCTTCAGATGATGCGGCACTGGGAGAGGTGCTGATTCTCGGCCGCTTGGGTTTCTTTTCTGCTTCCATTTTAATTGTTGACTTTATTCTTTACCAGACCTGTCCCGCCTCACGGCAGGAAGCCTGTAATAGAAGGGTTATTTATTATTGAGTTTTTATTGGTTAATAATCACTATGCAGGTTTATACGTTTCCGGCGTCGGTCATGCTCGGCAAGGCGGCGCCTCTTACGGCTGCAAATTTAAACAAATTTATATAAATGTGCAAATTTTAGCCTCTTTTGAGGGTTAAAGACACTATTACACACGCTGAAAATCTCATTTCAGAGTGTATGATATCTTGAAATTTATGACCGGATACACCACCAGGGCCTTCATCAGACTGAGGTAGTCGCCCACCCTTCCTCTGACGTTGATAAGGTCTTTGTTCATGTTCACCCCATCGTGGATTATCACGTTGGGAGCCCCGCCCCAGAAGAGCACTCCCGCCTCGACGCCTACGTTGAGGCGCTTCTGACGGTCGCAGGCACCGCTGTAGCCGAACCCGAGATATGGCTTGAAACGGTTGGCTATCGCCTTGGCGCTTACACTGCCGTTGGGCGCCGGAGTCATATAATAAGGAGTGCCATCCTTGAAATCGCCTATATGGATACCCATCCAGCCGTATGACACCATCTCCTCATACCGCTCCGGAGTGAGGTAGATATCGCCGAAGAAGGGATCCTCCACCGGATCCATATGCAGCAGACGGTTGTAGAAGCGGTTGTAGATATTCATCGCCACGAGGGAGTTCGTCTCGTCATCCGCATTCAGGGCGCGTCCCACTATTGAGCTTCCGAGATAGAAACCGGCGGTGAAATGCCAGTGCCTGTTGTTCTGGAAGGGGAATACGTCGACAAGCAGCTTGAAGTTGAGCATGTTGGGACGTGCGTTCATGGTGACATTCTCGTCGATTGTCTCGCCGGTCATCTTATACATCATCTCCTGCACTTTCGAGAAGTTGTCGCTCACCACACCGTCGGTGTATGTGTTGATGTCGAAGTGCATCGGGAGGTTGAACTTCGGGATGCCATCCATACCGGCCCGGAGCGAAGCCCACTTCGTGACGGGGGTCGACAATTCGAAGCCCAGACCGGTGGTTCCGGCCGTGAAGGCCACGTCGAGACTCGTGCATACGCCGTTGCGCCTGAACCAGGAGGATTCCTGACCCATGGCGGGGAGCGCAGTCAGCATTGCCGAGACATATATTAAGGAGAGTGCGCGCGAGAGAACTGAAGAGAGTAAACGTTTAATCATAGGCGATTCTGAATATTTGATGCTGCAAAAGTAGGCAATAACATTAACTTATGCAAATAAACCGCATTAAACTTTTCAAAATGCCCATATTACTTAACCATGCCCGTCACGGCGGCATTTGTTAAAATTAACATTTGACCCATTTTTCATCTTATTAAGACTGTGGACTTTACCAAAATTTTAGTTAAATTGCACTTTCTTAAAATATTTTGTGCGAAAAATTTGTTAGATTTAATAAAGAAGATTACCTTTGTGGTCAATTTCAATGAGAATCAGTGCCCTGAGACTTGTTGGATACACAAAAACTATCTTACTAACTAAACTTTAACTCTCTCTTTAACTGATAATTCCACGCATAAAAGCATGACGAAGGTAAAGGGATGGGTTGTAAAAAACGAGACACTATTGAAAGAAAACTACATATCAATCAATTCAAATCTTAAAGGAATGAATAGAAAATTAGTCAACGGCTTGCTGTTGCTGTCCGTCGCTACGGCCGGCTGCGGCGTGTTCACCTCCTGCAAAGACACCGACGAGGACTTCAAGAATGAAGTTATCAAGGGTCAGGTAGACATCCAGAAGCAGATTGAGGATCTCCTCGCGACTTACAAACCTTGCGAGTGCAACCTCGACGCGAGACTTGCAGCTCTCAAGGCTGAGTTAGAACAGGCCATCAAAGATGGCGACAAGGAAAACGCAGACGCACTCAAGACAGCTGTAGCTGATCTCCAGAGCAAGATCGACGGTATCAACAGCCTCATCGACACTTTCCAGGACCAGCTCGACAAGAAGGCTGACCAGGCCACACTCGACACTTGGGGCAACGCTATCAAATCAGCAATGGAAGCTCTCGAGGATAAGACCGAGGAGCTCGAAAACAAGCTGAAAAATTACTACACTAAGGATGAGCTGGCAGATAAGCTCGCTCAGATTACTCTGAACGCTGAGGCCATCAAGGATCTTGAGGATGATTTCTCTGAGCTTAACGAGCTTATCAACGGCGAGAACGGCCTTGTTAAGCAGATTCAGGCTAACGCATCCAACATCGCTGATCTCAAAACGATCGTTGACGATAACACTGAGGCTATCACCAAACTTGAGAATACCGTAAACAAATACTTCAGCTCTCTGAAGGAGCGTCTCAACAAGCTTATCACAAGCATCGACCTCAGCCAGACCTGGAACCCCATGTTCGGTACTATCAACCTCCCTGTAGGTCTCAGCACCACTATCCTGGCTAACTACTACGGTATGTCTGACCATAACCTCGACTTCCCCTTCCCCGCAGGTTATGAGTATAACGGCAACAACTCTGTTCTCAACGAGACTGATCTCCACAACGCCAGCGCACACCTCCTTTCTACATTGAAGGGTGACCGTCTTGAGATCAAGTCTAACGATAAGTATATCGCTGACGACGCTGCGATGAAGAACAACCTCGGTCAGCTCTATCTCAACATCAACCCCGTTAATGTTGACTTCAGCGGCACCAAGCTCTCTCTCATCAACAGCAAGGGCGAGACTACTCCCATCGAGCTTACCACTGCCAAGACTGACGATCTCCTTACTTTCGGCACAAACCTTACCCGTTCAGAGAACGCTCTCTATCGTGCTAACGCTCACGTTGAGGCTGACGACGCTGCCAAGATCGCTCTCCAGATCGAGCCGGGCCTGAAGTCTGCTATGAAGGACGCCCTCCTCGACCACACAAAGCAGGATTTCGTTCAGCTCGCAAAACTTCTCTATCAGCAGTTTGACGGCATGCTCCCCGCTTATGGCGTAAAGGCAGGTTGGACCGCAAAAGATGAGAATGGCAACGATGTTGAGTACGCATACGTTTCTAAGTATGAGGTTGCTGCGGCTACTTTCCGTCCCCTCAGCTACGAGTTCATGTATGACCAGAGCATCGACCACAAGCTCCCCATCTTCGACCCCGTAACCGATTATCTCCACAACCTCTTCAATGAGATCAAAGAGGAGATCAATTTCAACCTCAAGTTCGACCAGATCGATGGTCTCAAGTTCACTCTTAAAATCGATAAGCCCGAGATTAAGATGGAGAAACAGGAGATTGTAATTGACCTCACCGGCATGGAGGTTATGGATAGCGAAGGCAATGTTATTGGTACCCTTGAGGGTGATGCTGCTAAGATTGTCCTCACTTATAATCCCGACGGCTCAGTAAGCGGCAAATATGACGGTGCCCTCAACGGCCTCGTTGGATCAATTCTTGACGAACTTGAAGGCCAGATTGGCTCAATCACAGAAGACATCAAGAATCAGGTCAACAATCAGCTCGTTAACGAGGTTAACGGTCTTATCGCTGATATCAACGAGCAGCTCAACGGCATCAACGGTCAGATTCAGGAGAACATCGACCAGATCATGGCCAATATCGAGAACAAGCTCATCGGCAAGTTCACAACTGCTGACAAGATTGTTGACAAGTATAACGCTCTTGCACGTCGCATCAACAACTTCCTCGAGAATCCTAACCACTACCTCCAGGTAATGATGGCTTACGAGGATGGCAACGGCAACCTCCACCGCGCATCTAACAACAAGATGGTTCCCTCTCGCTTCGTGAAGGGCGCAGGTAACGCTATCAAGCTCTACACTACTTCTTACACTGCCGAGCTCATCGCTCCCTCTTACAAGAAGTATGTGGCTGTGGCTAACGTTTACGACGCTGACGGCACTCTCAATTCAAATTCTCAGGCTCTCGCTGACAAGGCCAACAACGCCAAGTATCTCAACACCGTACTCCCCGGCAACCAGAACGAGGTGGTAATCAACGCCAACGACCTTACTCCGGGTCTCACCTACCAGATCATCTACTCTTCAGTAGACTACCGTGGTTGGGTATCATCTAACGTTTACTACCTCACAGTAGCTAAATAAGAGAATCACCCCGAGAGTAAAAGTATTACATCAACCCAAAAGCAATCAAAAAAATGAAATTAAATAAGATTCTTTTGACGGCATCTATCCTGTTCGGAGGCCTTTGCGCCTCCGCTCAGGAGGAGGTCACCGAATACGTCTTCCAGCCCCACTGGTACGGTCAGGCGCAGTTCGGAGCTCAGGAGACTTTGGGTGAAGGCCCCTTCGATATCCTCGCAGGCCCTAACGCACAGCTTGCCGTCGGTTATAACTTCAACCCCTATATCGGGGCTCGCATCGCAGTTAACAGCTGGAGAAGCCGTGGCACAAGTCTCATCGAGAACAACCGCTACAAATGGCACTGGACTTACATCGCTCCTACTGTCGACGCTGTGTTCAACGTCACAAACATCCTCGGTGGTTTCAACCCCACCCGTCTTGTTGACGTTAACCTGATCGCCGGTATCGGCGCCAACATCGCCTGGGACAATGGCGAGGCTAACGCTGTCAACAACTACCTCAAGCAGACTCTCGTAGGCGACAACCAGCAGTGGGCCGGCTACAACCCACTCCAGAACATCTGGGACGGCACAAAGACCCGCTTCGTAGGTCAGTTCGGCTTCGACGTTAACTTCAACGTTACCGACCGTCTCCAGGTTGGTCTCGAGCTTATGGCTAACGTCCTCAACGACGGCTATAACTCTAAGAAGGCCGGCAACGCCGACTGGTACTTCAACGGCCTCGTTGGCGTGAAATACGCCTTCGGTCCCAAGTACGAGAAGGTTACCCGCGTCATCGACAACACTCCCGTTCCCTGTGAGCCTACTATCATAGAGAAAGAGGTTGTGAAGTATGTTGAGGTTCCCGCTCCTGTAGAGGAGAAGAAGCAGGCCGAGGCTATCCGCCGCGACGTATTCTTCAAGATATCAAACACCACTATCTCTACTCAGGAGATGACAAAGGTGGCTGCTATCGCCGACTACATGAACGCTCACCCCGATTCAAAGGTGACTATCACCGGTTATGCTGACAAGGGCACCGGTACACGCGCCATCAACCTGCGCCTCTCGGCTCAGCGTGCACAGGCCGTTGCCAACGCCCTCCGCACCAAGTACGGCATCGCTTCTTCACGCATGATCGTAAAGAGCATGGGCGAGGAGGAGGATCAGCCTTATCCCGATCCCGTACAGAACCGCGTAGCTATCTGTATCGCTGAATAATTTACCGCATCAGTAAAATATAGCATACAAAACTTGCGTTAATATAAAGTCACACCGGTGGTTGGTGATCATCCGCCGGTGTGACTTTTGAATATACGAAAATCTGAAAAAGACACTTCAATTTTTATAATGAAACAATCTTTACTACTCTCCATTGCCATTGCCGCTTCTCTCACAGCTTCGGCCGATTATGATGGACCCGGTTATTATCGCGTAGAGAATCTGGCTACTGAAAGATGGTGCTCCGTTATTGACAACCGTGGCAGCATCGACTATGGCTCTACCACAGCCGACCTTCAGGCTATCAAGCTGCAGAAAGATTTCAATGAAGTCTGCTGCGACCCCGCTTCTGTAATCTATATGTACCCCGTAGGGAAACAGTACCAGATCGACGCCCAGGGCACCGGTATCCACCAGATTATCGGCCATTACATGGACCTCTCGACCTCAGGCACAGCCGACGGCCAGAAACTTTACCTCGCCTCAGGCACCTACCAGGGCTTCACAAAATATCTCGGCGATTCCAACTTCTACCCCTTCGACCTCGGCACCATGGCCACTACGGCCTCGGGCAACTACCGCAAGTGGTTTATCCGCCCTGTCACCGAGACAGGCGACAACTTCCTCGGCGTGCGCCCCACTGTTGAGATCGACGGCAAGTATTACGCCACCATGTATGCCTCTTTCCCCTTCAACACCTACTCAGAGGGTATGAAGGTGTATTACATATCTAAACAGGGGGGTATCGAGGCCGCTCTTGTAGAGATTGAGGGCACCGTGCCTGCAGCCACTCCCGTATTGATTGAATGCTCTACTGACGCCCCCACAACAAACCGTCTCGGTGTCGGAGGCAGCGCCCCCGCCATTTCGAACAACCTCATGAAGGGCACATACTTCAACAATCCCGACAACCGCCATTGGAACCGCGTGGCTTACGACCCTCAGACCATGCGTGTGCTCGGCAAGACCTCTGACGGCAAACTCGGTTTCATCACAGCGGATATCGACTATATCCCGGCAAATACCTGCTGGCTCCCGGTGTCGAAAGATACCAAGAAAGAGATTTTCGCCGTGCCTGAATCTGAGTACACCGGTTATGATTCAGTAGAAGCCATCGGTGCTGACAACAACGGTCTGAGCGACGTCTACAACCTTCTCGGCGTATGCGTACTCCGTCAGGCCACTCCAGAGCAGATTGACGCCCTCCCCACAGGTCTCTACATTGTGAACGGGCGCAAAATCGCCATCCGCAACTGACCCCTACCCCCCTGCTGAAAAGGGGGATGAGAATATTTTTCCGAAAAATATAAGAAGCCTTTTGATTTGCGCTTGCAAATTAGAAGGCTTCTTATTAATTTTGTATCAGCTTTCGGAAATCTACCCGATTGTAGACTGCGGAGGCCAATATTGAAATTCACAAAAGATGAAGGAAATCATAACAATCTATGGAAGATAAAGTTATTGTCGACGGCCTGACATTCGTGCCGTATCTGAGACGTGAGGAAATCCAGAAGCAGGTGTCGCGTGTGGCGGCAGAGTTACGCCACGACCTTGAAGGGAAAAATCCACTTTTTCTCTGCGTGCTAAACGGTGCCTTCATCTTTGCGGCCGACCTTATCAGGGAGGCCGGATTGAACGACGCCTCAATCTCTTTCGTTCGCTATTCAAGCTACGCCGGTCTACAGACCACAGGTAAAGTGAAACAGCTCATCGGACTGAGCGAGAGCCTCGAAGGACGCGATGTGGTGATTGTGGAGGATATCGTCGATACCGGTCTCACAGCCGTGCAGATGATTCAGGACCTCAAGAAACTGAATCCGAACTCAGTGAGGTTTGTAACTCTCCTGCATAAGCCTGAAAGTTCCAAGACAGGCTTCCAACCCGACTATGTTGCTTTCACTATACCCCCGAAGTTTATCATCGGTTACGGACTTGACCTTGACGGAAAGGTACGCAATCTGAAGGATATATACGTTATCGAGGAATAAGGAGGGGGCATCTCTCCCCTCCCGGCCATCTATGGCGATGGCCTGCAAGCACTCAACTTTCATTCACAACCCAAAGTTCACTTCAGACAATGTTGAATTTAGTTCTTTTCGGCGCCCCGGGCAGTGGCAAAGGCACTCAGAGCGCCAAACTTATCGAGAAGTATGGTCTGCACCACATCTCCACCGGCGAGGTGCTCCGCGACCATATGAAGCGTGAGACAGAGCTCGGCAAAATCGCCAAGCAGTACATCGCCGAGGGTCAGCTTATACCTGACGACCTTATGATTAACATCCTTGACAGTGTCCTCGAGCAGGAGGCCAAGGGTAAGAAGGGTGTCATCTTCGACGGTTTCCCCCGCACAATCCCGCAGGCTGAGGCTCTCAAGGAGCTTCTCCGCAAGTATGACTCCGACCTCCATGCCGTCGTTGGTCTGGAAGTGCCTGAAGATGAACTCGTGGAGCGTATGCTCAACCGTGGCAAGGAGACAGGCCGCGCCGACGACAACCTCGACACTATCAAGAAACGTCTCGACGTTTACCACAGCCAGACCTCACCTCTTCGCGACTACTACACCAACGAAGGGAAATACCTCAAGATCAACGGCTCCGGCAACGTCGACGATATCTTCAACACCATCTCCGACGCAATCGACAATCACAAGAAATAACCAACACGATAACCGCCTGGTGGAACACCACCAGGCGGTTATCGATTAGTAGATGTCGTAGTCGGTCGAGAGCACCTGGAACTCGGTGCGTCGGTTTATCTGGTCGGCCGCCTCCTGATCCTCGGGCGACAACGTCTCGATATATTCCTCTGTCAGAACCGTACCCTCCTCAAACTGCGGATACTCCCTGTTGATACGCTTTGTGACCCTCTTAGGCACACTTTCACCATAACCCTTGGGACTGAGCCTATCCTCGGCTATTCCGGCCGCTATAAGGTAATCTATTACGCTCTTGGCACGCCGCTCGGACAGCTTGATATTATACTCATCAGAGCCCTTGCGGTCGGTATGCGCACCCATCTCAACCGTCACATGCGGATTGTCGCGCAATATCTGGGCCATCTCATCAAGAGCTGTCTTTGACTCAGGGCGCAAGGTTGCCTTGTCGAAATCATAGAAGATATTCTCCACTACCTGCGGCTTGTTGATTGCCGCTAAAATGAAGTCGACGCCATAGTCGGCATCCTCCTCAGCCATGTCACTCTCAAACTCCTGCTTCACGTTAAGATACCCCTTCGCTCCGGCCAGCATGACATAACGCACACCACGCTCGAGATTGAACTTGAACGAACCGTCGTCGCGTGCCACCTCCTTCTGGTTGCTGCCATCGTCACCGACAATGCGTATTATGGCATTCGGCACCGGCTCCTCATCCTTGTCGAGCACCCATCCGGAGATTGTAACCTTTATCTCAGGCAACTCAAAACTGTAGATATGGTCATATCCGCGGCGGTCGCCACGGTTGGAACTGAAGAAACCGGTCTCGCCGGGTCCGAAGGTAATGCCGAAATCGTCGCCGTTGCTGTTCATCGGCTGCCCCATATTCTCCACGCTCCAATAGTCGCCTGTAGTGTTCAGCTTTGCCTTGAAGAGGTCGAGACCACCGAAACCGGGATGACCGTCAGAGGAGAAATAGAGCAAGGAATCAGTACGCGAATAGGGGAACATCTCATTACCCGACGTATTGATCTGGGGACCCATATTCTCAAGACTTCCGGCACGGTCGTTCAGATTTATGCGCCAGATGTCGAGTCCACCGTATCCACCCGGCATATCCGAGCAGAAGTATAGATAACGTCCGTCGGGCGACACCGCGGGATGTCCCACAGCCGAGAGCGTGTCGGCTGTGATCTCAAACTTCTGAGGCGCGCTCCATGTGGCGTCACTTCGGCGCGAGGTATAGATCTCGACCGATGTATTCGATGTCTCTGAACGTCGTGCCTTGGTGAGATACATTGTCTGTCCGTCGGGCGAGAAGCTCACTATACCCTCGTCGGCATCTGAGTTCAACTCCCCCTCCACCGGTTCGGGACGTTGCCATTCACCGCGCTCATTCTTCTTGCTGAAATAGATGTCACCCTTCTTCATGCCGGTAATCTCCGACTTATTCTCACCGATAACCTTCTCATTCGTGGTGGTGAGGAAAAGCTGGTCGTAAGTCTTGTCAAGATACATCGGAGCGAAATCAGCCCTGCGTGAGTTGAAGAGCTTGGCATTCTTCACTATATATCTTGTCTTCGGCTTCTCCTTGGCCAATATCGCCATCCGGCACCCTTTCAGCGACTCCTTGACAAGCTGGTTGTCAGGGTCGTATTCGAGAAAGGTGTTGTAGGCATCCATAGCAGCCTTATACTGGCCGTCGGCCTGAAGGGCTTTGCCGAGATAGAGATATGATGTCGAGTCGGGATATTCGTAACGTATCGCATTCTTGAAAGCGGCTGAAGCGCTGGCTGCCATATTCAGTTTGGTGTAGCACTCCCCCATTTTGAACGCAATCTCTCCGCGCAAGGGGCGGTCCTCACGCTTGTTTGCCTTGTTATATACTTTACGGTAGATTTTCTGGGCGTCGAAATACTCACCTCTCTCAAAAGCGGCGTCCGCATCCGAGAGCTTGGCCGACTTACATCCGGGCAGGAGGAGCAACGCCAGAAACAATCCGAATAATAGCTGATTTCTCATGCAATTAAAACGCTTCCTACCCCTCAAAAATTGTAACAATCAATCACCATTACAGGGGGAATATGCTCACATACAGGCATAAAAAAAATTGATTGTCGTCCCGACAACCAATCTTCTGTTAACCTTAAAATCTAATACCATGAAAAACTCACTGCAAAATTACAAATTATTTTTCAAACACTGTCATAAAACATAAAAAATTTTTATGTTTTAACATAGATTTAACTTTTGCAGAAGTTTTCAAGGTTGGTTTATGATTCGTTAACAGGAAGATTGGGGCAACAATAAGCGAAATCTATGTTACAATATTATGTAGACAATTTGAAGACTCCTCTGAGTCATCTTTCGGTGAGTTAGGGACTGGCAGAACTGAATAATCTCAGTCGGGAAGCCCGTTTCAAATATTAAAATATTAAGAACACGGGGGTAGCTTATGTTACCCTTTACTTTGTTAGGTTTGTAGTTTTATTGAGAACCGTATCTGTTCTCATAAAAAAAATTACCATGGAGTGAGTCTGTCTTATGTGCGACTCTGTTCTTAGAATGAGCCTCACGGATACTAAATTTAGCCTCTAAAGCTTATTTAAGGGTGAAAAAAATTGATTGTCGTCCCGACAACCAATCTTCTGTTAACCTTAAAATCTAA
>CANPMT010000052.1 GCA_947575235.1 uncultured Porphyromonadaceae bacterium | reverse complement strand
TGGAATGCGGAGAAACGTTACTACCGTCTTGTCGTAGGCCGTCTCTCAGCCGAAGGTGAATTGCTCTGGACCCGTTTTATCGACTTTGACACTGTGCCGGCTCCTGCCGCCGCTGCGAATAACGTTGACTTCATTTCTGACGCATGCTCAATTCCGGGTCTTGCCCTTGATGCTGACGACAACATCTATATCTCAGGCAATTACCGCAGTGACATGTATATCGCCTCGGCCGACAGCACTGTCACACTGTCACCTCGTAACGTTGCCGAGTGGAACGGAAATTCACAGACTTCCGCAGGCGACCTCTTCATCGTAAAACTCAACTCCGAGGGTTATTATCTCGATAACCTGGCAACCGCCGGCTCGGCCACTTCGGAGACTGTGTCAGGTCTGGTTTATGATAACGGCTGTGTCTATTTCCATGGCCTTGTGATGGGAAATGGCTCTGAACTCAGCGTAGGAGATGCAACTGTGAAACCGGAGGGGGATTTCACCCCGCTTCTCGGCTGCCTCGGCACTGATATGCAGGTGAAATGGGTAACTCCACTCAAGGGTGAGAAACTCGACGGCAAATATGGTTATCAGAACTGTGCGATATCTGTATGTGGCGACCGTGTATGGTATACCGGCCAGTTCAACGGTTCTGTATACACTCCCGCAGGTGAGCTCTTCTTCGAGTCTTCACAGGCCAGTATGCGCGAGGGTTTCCTCTCCCGTATAGATGCCTTGACGGGTGCATGTGTCAAGGGCGTCAGCAGCCGTCCCGCTTATGATGAGAAAGTGCTCACCGGTTATCTCGGCGCAATTCAGAATTCGCAGGAGACCGATAAGGTATACGTGTTCGGATATGGCATGAACGCTACTGTTGGCGAATACCTCCGAGCTTATGATGCCGAGACTCTCGAAAGCAATCCCGAGGCTCAGTGGACTCTCGCAACCCAGGGTGGCGTGCCCTCAGCTACAGTATGCGCCTACGACGAGGCCAACGGCCGCTTCTTCTTCAACGCCCGTGGCAACAAGCCTTTTGAGATTGACGGCGAGACTGTCGGAGAGAATACCACATGGGCTATCCTTCTCGCCTCATATACCCTTCCCGAGGCTGATTTCCCGACCTCAGTCAACAGCATCGTCAATGCTCCGGCAATGAATGGCGACGTCTATAATCTCCAGGGCATAAAGGTAGCCTCCGACGGCAACCTGTCAAATCTTCCCGCCGGCATATATATCGTGAACGGCCGCAAGGTTATCTGTAATTGAGAGAATCGCGCAGGGCACTCATGAAGTGCTCATACTCATCTGGAGTGACATCCACCTTATCAGGCACATCCTTACGTTTAGGATGTTCCTTTTTCCAATTTGCACGGATCTGTTCGTGAGTGACTATGTTTTTCAAGGGTACGTCATATTCTTTCAGTATGGGACGCAGGTATTCAATGGCACTCGCGATCTGGGCGTCGGTAAGGGGGGCGTCGAGGGTGTTACCCTGAAACTCTATCCCCAAGGTGAAGTTGTTGGCACCGTCGCGTCCGTTGAGACGTGACAGTCCGGCATGATGTGTCACCGTCTCGGGGGGAGCAAGCAGGTAGCGTGTGCCGTCGGCATCGATAAGCACATGACAGCTAACTCCGCTCTTTCCTACTGTAAGGGTGTCGAAAGCCTCTTTGATTGTCTTGCAGGCAGTGTGATGAAGAATCACGCCGTCTACCTCATTTTTGCCGCTGCTCTTGTTGGAGGTGTCGAATTCTCGCACGGTATATTCCCCTGAAGTATCGATATTTTTCCACAGGACACTATCTTGCCACACCGGTTTCGGCATAGACAGCAGCAGCTCCTGACGCTCCGCCTCCTCGGTCTGCTGCCGGCAATAGAGCCAGATCAGCACGCCCGTTATCACAACTGACAGACCAAGCCATAGCCACGGCTGCCGGAAAAAACTACTCTTCTTCATGCAATATACCTATTATCTCTTACTCTATTACCTCAGAAATTCAGCACTTTCAGATATACGCCAGTTCCTCCGCCCTCTCTTGAAGTAAGGATGGCATTGCGCAATGCTTCCAGGTTACTGTCATTTATATACCCGATGAGAGCTCCCGTGAAACCGGCTCGCGCTGAATCTGACAGAATTATAATCCTGTTTGAGTTCTCTGACACCGGCTTGGCAAATATTGCGAACAATGAACCATCTGCCATTCTTCCCTGCACCATTTCATCTACCGGAAGTTCTCCGATAATCTTATAGATCGGGTTGCCATAGGCTGCCGTCTCTGTCTCATTTTCCCCACTCCACACTATAATATGTGCATCAGTGATTCCCAACTCGCTGAAATCATTGTCTCCTGCCACGAGGGTGTCATCGACTCCCTGCATATCCGGAAGAGATTTTACGGCATCAAAAGCTTCCTCATAAGTCAACGCGTTGGCGTTAATTGCCATAGCCAATACCATGGCAATCATAACAACTATCTTTTTCATAATTGAGTTTTTGTTTTTAAAACATCAGGCATCACAATTTTGTTTCCATTATTCAATATTATAAGCTGGCTCATGTTTATTTTGTATTAATCAGGTAATCCTGAAGCTCATGACTTTGACACTGGAATAAAAAATGGCTGCAAGTGGTGTATTGTAAAACATTTTTTGTACTTTTGTGAGATAATGTTGCACCGCGTCGGAGGGTGTTTAAGCTTCCTGCGGTTGAAACGTTACAGAGATGATGTGTTTAGTGGTGGAAATCCCTAATTTTGCAATATCGCAATCATAGACATTAAATTTATAAACATTAAAAGATAATACGTTATGATCAACTTGGAGAAAGGACAACGCGTAGCGGTGGAACTTCCGCAGTTCACAATCGGTCTCGGATGGGACACTAACCAGTCAAGCACAGGTGTCGACTTCGACCTGGATGCCTCAGCTTTTATCCTGGGCGAAAACGGCAAGATTCTCGCCGATGAATTCTTCGTGTTCTACAATAATCTCAAGTCGCCCGACGGAGCCGTGGCCCATACCGGCGACAATCTCACCGGCGAAGGTGAGGGCGACGATGAGAGCATCCGCATCGACCTCTCTAAAATAGATCCACGGGCCACTGAAATCACTTTTGTTGTGACCATCCATAAGGCTGACGAGCGCCGCCAGAATTTCGGCCAGGTGCGCAACGCTTTCATCCGCATCTACAACGCCGCCAACGGTGAGGAGATCCTCCGTTATGACCTTGACGAGGACTTCTCGATTGAGACCGCAGTTGAATTCGGACGTCTCTACAAGCGCAACGGTCAGTGGAAATTCGAGGCTATCGGAACAGGTCAGAAAGCCGGACTCGCCGAGTATCTCAACAAGTATAACTGATAAAACCATTTTCAACATGCGTAGACTCCCGATTTACTTCCTCGTTGACGTATCTGAGTCAATGGTGGGAACTCCTATTGAACAGGTGCAGGAGGGAATGCGCACCATAATACAGAGCCTGCGGGTAGACCCTTACGCCCTTGAAACGGTGTTTGTAGCGATAATAGCGTTTGCCGGAAAGGCCAAGTTATTGGCACCCCTCACCGAACTGTATAAGTTCTATCCTCCCACTTTCCCTATCGGAGGTGGAACTTCGCTCGGCGAAGGAATGGAGGCGCTTATGAATGACATCGACCGTTCTGTTCAGAAAACCACTCTTGAGCATAAGGGTGACTGGAAACCTATAATATTTCTCTTTACCGACGGAAACCCCACGGATAATTATAATGCCGCTTTCCGCCGGTGGAATGAGAAGTATCGTAAGCATTGCAGCTTGGTTGCCGTATCAATAGGCGACAACGTGAACGTGCTTACACTGGCACAGATCACCAACGACATCCTCCTCCTGAAGGAGACCGATGCCGAATCGTTCAGCAAATTTTTCAAATGGGTAACGGCCTCGATCAAAACCACAAGTATGTCGGTGAGTGAGCAGAATTCTGACGATATAAAGTTGGCTCCTACCACAGGCATAAACCTTGAGAAGGTTGACCTCCGCGAAGCCCGGCCGACAATCGATGAGAATTTTGTAGTGCTACACGGACGGTGTCAGTCAACCCGCAATGATTATCTTGTAAAGTACACCAGGCGTTCCGACACTCCGACTGCTTTCAAGCGTGCCTACGCTCCGACTGCTTTCAGGCTTGTCGGAGCTTACCCGATCGACAGGGAATCTTATGCTGCCTTGTCGGCAGGCATGCGAAGCAAGATTAATTCCACCAACATGTATGGTGTGCCGAGTTGTCCGTGCTGTGGCAACCAGCACGCGGTAGTGGTGTGCGAATGTGGCGGTGTGTTCTGCGTGGGCGAACAGCAACAGAACGAATGTCCGTGGTGTGGTCTGAGAGGCCAGTTGGGTGATGCTGACCCCGGTGGAATCGATGTGACCCGCGGATTAGGCTGAGGTCAGCCAGAGGCGCACCTTTCGCCTACGGTCATGACAGCTACAATCTTTGTTAACTATGGATACAGAAGGCTCATCACGTCGCCATAAAATTAACTTGAAGAAAAAGACGGACGGTTCGATCAAACCCAGACCGGACCGTCCCTCTGTACCCCAACCCCGGTATCCTCAATCACCTTCGCAGCAGCAAACCAACAACCTGAGGCAACTGGAGCATGACTTTAATCTGCTTATGGAAAGAAGCGTCATGTTTTCATATGACGAATTCAGCTTCAAATGCGCATATTTCAAGCCGGAATCATCCTCCGAATTCGATTCACTTGAAAATCAGATTCTTTTAGCCGGCAAACTTGCGGGGCATGACAAAAAGCCGTGGATCGCCATGACAAAAAATACTTTTCTGGCATCAAGAAGCACCCCGTTCTCCATAAAAGCCAATACACTCTCAACGCTTAAAAATGATTATATCTTCCGGCTTCACGAGCTTGATAAGGATACACGTTACGGATCAGTCAACTTCTCCGATGCTGAACTTAGTAAAAAACGACGTAAAGTCATAGCTTTGGGTGAGTCGATGGGCTATCAGCTGGGGAAATGGTGTGATGAAAGACAAGAGAAGGTATTGCGTGACAGGGCCTCCAGAAGAGCGGCCAAGAGAAAGGCTGGCGCAATAGCAGCCGTCGCAGTCATTATCGTTGTCTCAATTGTAATATGGGTAGCTGTGAAGTACCGTGCTGCCGAAGTTGCCAAAGTTGAATGTCTTGCCAGAATAAACCAGGCTGATTCGGTTATGAACTCAGGTCAACCGGAAGAGGCTTTAGATATTTATCGTGAGGCCGACCGTAATTATGATGTCATCTTCTACTCTGAGTCATTAAAGTTTGAAATCAATAACAGAATTGAGCGTGCCTCTGAGCAAATCATCAAAGATTGGATTGAGAAGGTAACAAGATTGCTCTTAGCTCACCAACCTACAGAAGCTAAGAAGCTTACACAGTCACTTCCGGCCAATCTGATTCTTAGCGAGCAGATGCAGTCAGACATAGATATTCTTACGAAGAAGATTGACTACGATTTGTATAAGAAGGCCAATGCTACAATGTATGAGTTGACAGATGCCCTATTTCTCAACGACGGCCAATTGACCGACACACAAATGAATCAACTTGACGAGATGCTATCCTTTTGCCCGCACCACCCGGGCCTCCTGCGAATAAAAAAGAGAGCGACAGAAAGGAAAAGGGCCGTCTATCGATAACATACAATGAAGTTAGATAACATACAATGAAGTATTGCAACCTATCTCAAAAGAAATATAGTAACTTATCTCAACCTAAGTATGTAACTTATCTCAAAAGAAATATAATAACTTATTTCAAAAGAAGTATGTAACCTATCTCAAAAGAAGCATGTAACCTATTTCAAAAGAAATATGGTAGCTTATTCAAAGATGGGATAAAGTTTTAGAAGTTGGAATAAAGTCATTAATAACAATCAAACAATTTATTGAATGAGTGAGCTGATTCCGCATACCGGCAATTACAAAAAATTGCTGAGCTACCAGAAATCGGATGTAATATTTCAAATCACATTCGATTTCTGTTCTCGTTTCCTTTCAAAAGGCGACCGCACTATCGACCAGATGATCCAGGCCGCCCGAAGCGGCAAACAGAATATAATCGAAGGATGCGCAGCTTCGGCGACATCTGCCAAAACAGAAATACGGCTGGTGAATGTTGCCAAAGCAAGTTTAAAGGAGCTGCTGGAAGATTATGAAGACTATCTGAAGACGCGTCATCACCGGCAATGGGAAAAAGGGAGCAGAGAATATGAGGCAATGCGCAAACTGGGCAGGGAGCATAATGATGCCGAGTTTTTCATGGGCTTAATAGCCACGCGTCCACCTGAGACAATAGCCAATATGGCAATAATACTGATAAATCAGGCCGACTATCTCCTTTTCAAGCAATTGGAAAGACTGGGCAGAGACTTCCTCGCAACAGGTGGTTTCTCAGAAAGGATGCACACCCTGAGAAGAAAAAACCGAGGCTACTGACGAAGACTTTAAGGTCCTAAAGTCCTTAAAGTCCTTAAGGACCTTAAAGACCTTAATGACCTTAAAGCCTTCCCCCCACAATACTCCCCAACCCTCCACGTTATTAAACTAAAGCAATGCTTAACTAAATACCTTATATGAAACATTTTCTAAGTCTCGTTTTTCTCGCGACAGGCATACTCTCTGCTGCCGCCTCATCTTATCCCGACATCTACCTCCGAGGCGCCTGCAACGGCTGGGGCGTCGATGACAATTACAAATTCTCGCGCGAGGGCAATCTATACACCCTCTCGGTGCCCTACCTCGACGGAGAGTTCAAAATAGCCGATTCCTCATGGGGTGAGGTTGACTTCGGTGCCCAAAACCGTGGCGACGCCCTCTCTCATGATGCCTCGCTGACTCTGAAAAAGAAAGGGGAAAACATCCTCTCCTATTCCCTGTCGAACGTAAACATCAGCTTCCGTTATGAGCCGGGCGACAATGAAATCACCATCTATACTGACAGCGAAGCTCCTGTTACTCCTGACCGTCCCGTCACCGGTATGTCGGGCACTCTCCCGGTGCTCTATATCAACGTTTATGAGGATGACTCCCACTCACGCCTCAACAATGAGATTATCAGCAAAGACCTCAATCATAAGAATTATTTCTCATCGGCCGAATACTGGCTCGACACAAACGGATGCCAGTGGCTCATCGACGAGGGGGCTGAAAATCTCGGCTCGAAAGAGGAGCCCCTCCCACTTGAGATCAAGGCACGTGGCAACTACACCCGTACCGGGTTCTCGAAGAAGCCTTTCAAACTCAAGCTGGGGAAGAAGGCCTCGATGCTCGGAATGAGCAAGAGCAAGCATTATGCCATTCTGGCCCATGCCGACGACGACAAGGGTTACCTGCGCAATTTCACCGGATTCCTTCTCGGCAAACGTATAGGCCTCCCCTGGACCCCATCTATGCAACCGGTGGAGGTTGTGATAAACGGTGATTACCGTGGACTGTATTTCCTCACTGAGTCAATACGTGTGGAGGAGGATAGAATAAACATAACCGAGTTGGCCGATAACGAGACCGACCCCTCGCTGATAAGCGGCGGCTATCTCGTGGAGCTCGACAACTATGATGAGGATAACCAGATACGTATGCAGGAGAAGACCTGTATCAGTCTGCCTCGTGTCGACGTGCTGCGCATAACGTTCGACACTCCTGAGGAGTACTCCGATATCCAGAGGGAGTTCGTCACCGAACAGTTCTCGGCCATGAACGATACCATCGGAAGAAACGATGACCAGCTGTGGGACTATATGGATCTTGAGGACGCTGCCAAGTATTATGTTGTGGAGGAGATTATCTCGCATTACGAGGCATACCATGGATCCACTTATCTGTTCCGCGATTTCGGAGAGAACCAGAAATGGCACTTCTCCCCTCTCTGGGACTGTGGAAACGCCTTCAACGCACCTACCGACGATTTCTTCTACAACCATGGGACTTACGGCAACACGTGGATACCCTCCATGCGTTGCAACGCCACGTTCAACACCAAAGTCAAGGAGGTGTGGATGCGGTTCATGCGCGAGGATTATCCCGGCGTAGAGGATGAGATTACCATTTTCACCAACCATATAGCCGAGGCGGCCAAGGCCGACCGTAAGAGATGGGACGGTCAGCCCGTACCGAACGGTGGACAGGGTGTGGCCGATAATTCCGACATCGCTTCCCGCCGCCGTGGCGTGCTCGACCATCTGCACCGCAAGACGGAGTGGCTCAAGAGCCAGTTCGGCGACTATTCTGCCGCTGTAGAGATAGTGACAGCTCCTGATGAGACTCCGGTATATTATAATCTTCAAGGAGTTAGAGTTGAGAATCCTGCAGGTGGCATCTTCATAGAACACACCTCGGGAGGGTCGCGCAAGGTCCTCATACCCTGACATGTTGCAGTCAGGAGAGGAAATTTTTAGTTTCCTCGGCTGAAACATTGCGTTTTTTATAATTGTTTGGTATTTTGGGAGTATCTTTGCACTGAATTTAGAAGCTGCCTCGCTTCCACTCTTATGTGACCACACAACATAAACTAAATCATACATGTCACAAACCAATCAATTCAAGGGACTTACCGACGCGGAAGTGCTCGAAAGTCGCCGACAACATGGAGTGAACATTCTCACTCCTCCGGAGAAGGAATCGCTTTTCCAACGGTTTCTGGAGAAATTCTCCGACCCTCTGATCATCATCCTGCTCATTGCGGGCGTGCTCTCTATCGGCATATCATGCTATGAGTTCTGGGGACTCGACCAGGGATTCGGTGTGTTCTTCGAACCTATCGGCATCTTCATCGCCATCCTTCTGGCCACAGGGCTTGGATTCATCTTCGAACTGAAGGCCGACAAGGAGTTCGCCCTCCTCAATCAGGTCAACGATGAGGAACCGGTAGAGGTGATTCGTAACGGAAATGCCATGCAGGTGCCCAAGAAGGATATCGTGGTGGGCGACATCGTCATTCTTAACACCGGCGAGGAAGTTCCGGCCGACGGTGAACTGCTTGAGGCTGTCAGCCTCAACATAGACGAGTCTACCCTCACCGGCGAACCGGTGGCCCACAAGACCACTGACCCTAACGACTTTGACCCTGACGCCACTTTCCCCTCCAACCACGCGATGCGTGGCACAAAGGTGATGGAGGGACATGGCGTGATGCGCGTCTTCGCCGTGGGCGACCACACTGAGAACGGCAAGGTGTTTGAAGCCGCGCAGATCGACGACAGCGTGCGCACTCCGCTCAACGAACAGCTGGACGGTCTCGGCGACCTGATCACCAACCTCAGTTATATCTTCGCCGGTATCATCATCGTGGGGAAGCTCCTCTTCTTCTTCAACTGGAACCCTCTGGCATGGACACTTATCGTGCCTGTGGCCATTCTATTCTGGCTCGTCATCAAGAAGTTTGATTCATTCCCCCGTTGGGCTGTCATCACATCGCTTGTAGCATTTTTCGTGGTGTTCTTCGGCATGGTGGTAGGCTTCTTCGCCGCCATACATCCTGAGGCTGGCGACGTATCAGCCCTCTTAGCCTATACGCTGCAGACGCTGATGATTGCCGTGACGCTGATTGTTGTGGCTGTGCCCGAGGGTCTGCCGATGGCCGTCACCCTCTCGCTTGCCTACTCTATGCGCCGTATGCTCAAGACCAACAATCTGGTGCGCAAGATGCACGCCTGCGAGACTATGGGAGCTACAACAGTTATCTGCACCGACAAGACCGGCACACTGACGCAGAACCAGATGCAGGTCTACAAGACCAACTTCTATGGCGAGCCCTCTGACGATGTGCTCTATGAGGGGATCGCGGTGAACTCTACTGCTCAGCTCGACCGCTCGGAGGGTAAGGTACAGGTGCTCGGCAACCCCACGGAGGGTGCCCTCCTGCTATGGCTCAACGAGCGTGGACTTGACTACAACGACCTGAAGGCCAAGACTACCCGCGTGGAGGAACTCCCCTTCTCGACCGAGCGTAAGTATATGGCTACAGTGGTGAAATCGGCTACCGGCAAGACTATCCTTTACGTCAAGGGTGCACCGGAGATTATATTCGGCATGTGCCGCAATCAGGCCGGCGTTACCAAGAATGAGATCGACGCCCAGCTGCTGGAATATCAGAATCAGGCCATGCGTACTCTCGGATTCGCCTATCAGGAGCTGCAGCCCGGCGACAAGACCATCGAGAACAATAAGGTTGTGGCTGAAAATCTCACATTCCTTGGAATCGTGGCTATCTCCGACCCGGTGCGTGCCGATGTGCCCGAGGCTGTGAAGGTGGTGACCGACGCAGGTATAAAGGTGAAGATTGTCACCGGCGACACCCCCGGAACAGCCAAAGAAATCGGACGCCAGATCGGTTTGTGGGACGACCAGACAGATGGCGACCGCAACATCATAACCGGTGTGGAATTCGCCGAGCTTTCTGACGCCGAGCTCAAGGAGCGTGTCGGCGACCTCAAGATTATCGCCCGTGCACGTCCGCTCGATAAGAAACGTCTCGTAGAGGCTCTCCAGGCCAACAACGAGGTCGTGGCTGTCACCGGCGACGGCACCAACGACGCACCCGCGCTCAAGAGCGCTCATGTAGGATTGTCGATGGGTGACGGCACTTCAGTGGCAAAGGAGGCTTCGGATATCACGATTCTCGATAACTCGTTCACCTCAATCGGACGCGCCGTGATGTGGGGACGCTCCCTCTTCCAGAATATCCAGCGCTTCATACTCTTCCAGATGACTGTGAATGTGGTGGCTTGTTTCATCGTGCTTTTCGGTGCCTTCATGGGTATGGAGTCACCACTCACTGTGACGCAGATGCTCTGGGTGAACCTCATCATGGATACCTTCGCGGCTATGGCTCTCGCATCGCTGCCACCGTCGGAATCTGTCATGAAAGATAAACCGCGTGTGCGTGAGGCGTTCATCATCAACCGCCCCATGTGGGTGTCGATAATCGGTGTTGGCGGCTTCTTCTTCCTCGTGCTGTTAGGGCTGCTCTATTACTTCGAGCATACCGACATCACGTCGCTCTGCCACCTTGCATCGGCCACATATGGGGAGGCGCACGGCCTTACACCTTATGAGCTCTCGCTCTTCTTCACGATATTCGTGTTCCTCCAGTTCTGGAACATGTTTAACGCCCGTGCCTTCGCCACAGGACGCTCAGCGCTCCACTTCAAGGGCTGCTCCGGCTTCGCGCTGATAGCCTTGCTTATCCTCGGCGGTCAGATCCTGATTGTAGAACTTGGCGGACAATTCTTCAACGTGGTTCCGCTCCGCTTCATGGACTGGGTAATCATTATCGGCTCTACATCCGTAGTGCTCTGGGCCGGTGAGCTTATCCGCCTCTTCAAGAAGAATTAAGAATACGTTCTGAGATTCAAATACGTCAACGGCTCCCGCAGGAATAATCCTCGCGGGAGCCGTTCTTATCTATGGGAGGTGCCTGATGCACCTCTCACCCAAATCATTACAATGAGAGCGGAGTGTATTCCATATCGAATGCCTCGGCAACGGCCTTGTATGTAACCTTGCCGTCTACAACGTTGACGCCTTCGGCCAGACCCGGATCGCGTCGGCAAGCTTCAATCCAACCCATGTCGGCAATGCGCAGCGCGTAAGGGAGGGTGGCGTTGGTAAGTGCCATTGTAGATGTGAAGGGAACCGCCCCCGGAATGTTGGCCACAGCGTAATGCACCACGTCATCAACCACATATACAGGGTCGCTATGGGTAGTGGCGTGCGATGTCTCGAAGCATCCACCCTGGTCGATGGCAACGTCAACCATCACGCTACCTTTGCGAAGGAGTTTGAGCATATCGGCTGTGATCAGTTTGGGAGCCTTGGCGCCGGGGATGAGCACCGAACCGATCACGAGGTCAGTGTTGGGAAGCTCAAGTTCGATGTTATGGCGCGAGCTGAAGAGAGTCGTGACATTCTTCGGCATCACTTCGGCCAATTGCCGCAGCCGGGGGACCTAAATATCCCAATGGGGGCCGTCGGCCCCAACCCCGCCCCCCACCCGGGCCGCGTGGCGCCCCACCACACCTGCACCGAGCACCAATACCTTGGCAGGGCGCACACCCGGCACACCGCCGAGAAGCACACCACGTCCACCCTGCGGTTTCTCCAGGAATCGCGCGCCCTCCTGCACCGACATACGTCCGGCCACCTCGCTCATGGGTATGAGCAGCGGCAGAGTTCCCTGACGGTCAACCACAGTCTCATAAGCGATGCACACTGCCCCGCTCTCAATCATAGCTTCAGTCAGGGCAAGGTCGCAGGCGAAATGGAAATAGGTAAACACCACCTGGCCTTTTCTCACCAACTTATATTCGGGTTCAATCGGCTCCTTCACCTTGATGATCATCTCGCCACGGGCGTAGACATCCTCAATAGTAGGGAGAATCGTGGCACCTGCGGCCACATATTCGGCATCGGGGAAACCGCTTCCCTCGCCTGCGGTATGCTGCACAAACACTTCATGACCATGAGCCACAAGTTCCTTCACACCAGCCGGAGTGGCGCCCACACGGTTCTCATTGTTCTTGATCTCTTTTGGAATACCGATTTTCATGGTAAAATCAATTTTTAGGTTAATAATGAGTACAGGGGCCACGCAAACCAGCCCCCGCAGCTTGCCTCCGCAAACACGCCACTAAGTTATAAAAAAGATTCAGAACAACAAGCGCTCTACCGGAAAAATATGTAGAAAAAACTGAATTTGCGGATGTCGCGGAAATTGCTTACTTTTGCAAGAACCAAAATTTATTCAAACAAACCTTTATCATGAGACTTTTCAATTTGTGCGCGGCGCCGTGCCTCGCGCTGTTGTCGCTCCCGCTGAACTGCCTGGCGGCCTCGTCGGTGACAACATCCACGGTTGACCGTCCCTTCTCAGCCGCAGCTTCGGAAGCTCCGGTGCGTAGACTTATCCTCGACAAACTGCCTGCCGGCAATATCAAGCCGGAGGGTTGGCTCCGCCGCCAACTTGAGCTCCAACGTGACGGACTCAACGGCCATCTGAGCGAAATCAGCGCGTGGCTCGAACGTGACAACAACGCCTGGCTTACGGATGGGGGCGACCGCGGTTGGGAGGAGGTGCCTTACTGGCTGCGTGGCTACAGCCACCTCGCTTATATCCTCGACGATGAGGATATGCTGAAGGAGACACAATTCTGGATTGACGCAGTGCTTAACTCTCAGAAGGAGAACGGCTATTTCGGTCCGCTTAACCTCCGTAACGGCAAACCGGAGGTATGGGCGCATATGATCATGCTCTGGATTCTCCAGAATTATTACGAATACACCGCCGACGAACGTGTCCTCCCGTTCATGAAAAAGTATTTCGAATGGGAGATGGCCCAGGCCGACGAGAATTTCCTTGAGGATTACTGGGAGAATTGCCGTGGCGGCGACAATATGTGGAGCGTAATATGGTATTATAACCAGACGGGGGATGAGTCGGTGCTCCCTCTTATCGAGAAACTGCACCGTAATAATGCAGACTGCACCAACCCGGCCCGACTCCCTAACTGGCATAACGTGAATATCGCTCAGTATTTCCGCGAGCCTGCCGAGATGTATCTTCTCAATGGCGACGAGAAGCTCCTCACGGCCTCTTATAATGTGCATGACCTTATACGTCGCACTTACGGGCAGGTGCCGGGGGGTATGTTCGGAGCGGATGAGAATGCCCGTATCGGTTATATCGACCCGCGTCAGGGCACAGAGACCTGCGGTTTCGCGGAGCAGATGCTCTCTGACGGTGTCATGCTCGGAATTACCGCCGACCCTCTCTGGGCTGAGAATCTCGAGGATGTGGCGTTCAACTCTTTCCCGGCGGCAATGACACCCGATCTCAAGGCTCTGCGCTATATCACGTCGCCCAACCATACAATCAGCGATTCCAAGAATCATAACCCGGGAATCGATAATACGGGGCCGTTCCTCAATATGAATCCGTTCAGCTCGCGCTGCTGCCAGCATAATCATGGATTGGGATGGCCCTCCTTCACCCAGGCTCTGGCTTTCACCACCAATGACGATGGGGTGGCTTACACTGTGTATGCCCCTAACAAGGCTACCATGAAACTGAACGGAAAGAATGTCACCATCACGGAGGAGACTCTCTATCCGTTTGACGGCAAATTACGCTTCTCTATCCAGATGAAGGGTAAGGCACACTTCCCCTTCTATTTCCGCATACCCTCCTGGACCAATGGGGCTTCGGCAACTGTCAACGGCAAACCTGTGACGGCTCCCGTTGCCGGTTCATACCTCAAGATTGACGCTGAATGGAAAAATGGCGACGTCGTTGAACTGGATTTCCCGATGGACCTCTCGCTGCGCCGTTGGCCTACCAACCGCAACAGCGCGTCCATCAATTACGGTCCGCTCACGCTGTCGCTCCTCATCGACGAACGTTATGAGAAGAAGAATTCGGCAGAGGTGGCTATAGGCGACTCGCACTGGCAGAAGGATGCCGACACTTCAAAATGGCCCACTTATGAGATCTATCCTGAATCAGCCTGGAATTATTCTATAATTCTTCCTGAAGATAATCCCTTGGGTTATTTCACAGTAGAGCGTCTCCCCTGGCCGGCCGACAACCAGCCGTTCACCACCGGCAACGTACCTCTTCGCGTCAAGGCAAAAGGAAGAACCGTCCCCTCCTGGGGCATCGACGAGACCGGTCTGACCGGTGTTCTTCCCCGCGAGGATGCACCCAGAAGCGAGACGGTTGATGAGATAACACTTGTACCGATGGGAGCTGCCCGCCTCCGCATCTCCTCCTTCCCAACCAGCGTGAAATAATTTTATTTCAACCGAAGAAGAAGTAGGCTACGGCTATGGCGGCGATGGCTCCGGTGACGTCGGCAAGCAGGGCGTAGCCGGCGGCATAGCGGGTTTTCATCACACCGACACTGCCGAAGTACACCGCAAGGATGTAGAAGGTGGTGTCGGTTGATCCCCTCACGGCAGCGGCCAGACGACTCACGAAGGCGTCTGGCCCGTTCTCTTTCATGACGTCGAGCATCAAGGCGCATGACCCGCTTCCGCTCAATGGCTTCATGAGCATCGTGGGGAGAGCTCCTACCCAACGAGAGTCGAACCCGAGGGCGTTCACTCCACTCTCTACCCATGACGTGAGAAGGTCGAGCGCCCCTGAAGCCCTGAACATCCCGATGGCTACAAGTATCGCCACAAGGTAGGGTATGATCATCACGGCTGTCTTGAACCCCTCCTTGGCTCCCTCTATGAAGGTGTCGTAGACGTTGATACGCCGCCTCACACCGGCTCCGATGAAGGCAATGATGACACTGAAGAGCAATACGTTGGCGGCGAAGGTGGAATACAGCTCCATCTTGTCGGCCGGGAGTGTAGAGAAAAACCATACCACTCCGGCCACAGCCGCGGCAATGCCGGCAAGCCAGCTCAACAGCACCCTGTCCATGCGGATGCGCTGTTTTATGCAGAGGGCCACAAGTCCCACAAGGGTGGCTATGGCCGTGGCTATGAGAATCGGGAGAAATATGTCGGTGGGATTGGCCGCTCCACCCTGGGCACGGTACATCATGATGCTCACCGGTATCAGACAGAGCCCGGAGGAGTTGAGCACCAGAAACATGATCATGGCGTCGGTGGCTGTGTCTTTCTTCGGATTGAGACTCTGCATCTCCTGCATGGCCTTGAGCCCCATAGGGGTGGCAGCGTTGTCGAGCCCGAGCATGTTGGCCGAGATATTCATGAATATCGCCCCCATGGCGGGATGTCCCTTCGGTATGCCGGGGAAGAGGCGCGAGAAGAACGGACTGATCAGACGGCCGAAGAATTCAATAACTCCACCCCTCTCCCCTATCTTCATGATGCCGAGCCAGAGTGTCAGCACCCCCGTCAGACCCAATGATATCTCAAAGGCGAAAGCGGCCTGCGAGAATGAGCTGTTCATTATGTCGGCCCATACAGCAAGGTCGCCGTCCGCTAAAGTGCGTCCGGCGGCCATGAGGAATGCAATCGCGAAAAACGCGATCCAGATCCAGTTCAATACCATATGTGGGGCTTATCAGATGTGGCGGATACCCATGATCTCGCGCACATCTTTCAATGTGTCGGCAGCTACAGCACGTGCACGCTCGGCTCCGTGGCGCACCACTTTCGAGAGGTATTCGTCATTATTGCGGATGTCGAGTATCCGCTCTCGTATCGGCAATGTCACCTTGAGGATATCCTCGGCAAGCTGTTTCTTCATGTCACCGTAGCGTATCGAGCAGTCGGCATATGCCTTGCGGTAGTGGTCGACTACCTCGGGGCCTGACACGAGGTTCATCAGCGTGAAGAGGTTCTCAACAGGCTGGCTCACGGGTGAGTTCGGCACCTTGGGGCCCTCGTCGGTGACGGCACGCATCACTTTCTTGCGCAAGGTCTTCTCATCGTCTATGAGATAGATGCAGTTACCCTCGCTCTTACCCATCTTGCCTGAACCGTCAAGACCGGGCACTTTCACGGCCTCGCCGCCGAAGTTGAAATTGACAGGCTCGCCGAAGTATTCAGTCTTGTAGAATGAGTTGAAACGGCGTGCGAAGCGGCGGGTGAGCTCAAGATGCTGCTCCTGGTCCTTACCTACGGGCACGAAGTCGGCATGGTGTATCAGGATGTCCACGGCCATCAGCGTGGGGTAAGTGAGCAGACCGGCGTTGACGCGCTGGTTGGTCTGGTTGCCTATGATCTCCTTCTCAATCTCGTCACCCTCGGATGTGATGCCAAGAGCCTTGCGGGCCTTATCCTTGAAGGATGCGGTGCGCATGAGCTCACCGATGCCCACGTGCATGTTCATGAGAAGATACATCTCTGAGATCTCAGGCACGTCGCTCTGCACGTAGAGCACGTTCTTCTCAGGGTCGAGCCCTGCAGCCAGGTATTCGGCGATGATATCCTTTACATTCTCATGCAGCATCTTGGGGTCGGGATGCGTGGTGAGGGCATGGAGGTCGGCTATGAAGAAGCGGCAGTCATAGTCGTCCTGCATTCTTACAAACTTGCTGAGGGCTCCGTAATAGTTGCCCAGATGGAGGTTTCCGGTAGAGCGGATGCCGCTCAATACCACTTTTTTATCTTTTTTTTCTTCCATAATCGAATCTGAGGCGGCACACGCGCGCATCATTGCGAGGGGATGCCAACCGGAATAATACGCAAAATTAACAATTTTTGCCGTTACCGCCACGGTGTTGAAAATCTTTTTCACTTTTTTTCTAACCTTTCCTCATTTCGATTGTTAATAAGTCATAACCGGATAACACTCATAAAGCGTTCCCTTAAACCCTATGGCGCGACGCCCCACTGAGTTCCGTCCTAAATCTTAATTGACATCCGCCCATGCAATTACTGAAATCACATATTATTCTGGCACTCTGCCTCTCGGGAGGCTGCCTGGCGGCATTGCCACTATCTCCGACGGTTTCGGGACAGACCCCCGACTCCACGGCGACCATGGCTGCCACCGACAGCATCGCGGCAGCCACCGACAGCGTGGCGCTGCCCGACACGGCAGCCCATAAATATGTGAGGAAAGTGCTTTTCCTGGGAGATTCGATGACAGGCTGGATGGGTGAACGCCTCAACGCATATGGCGATATCAACGGCTTTGAGGTGGCTACAGTGGTATGGGATGGATCCACTATTGCAAAATGGGCCTCGACACGCACATTGGGGAAGCTGATCGAGGAGCAGGCTGCGGATGCAATCCTGGTTTGCCTGGGGATGAACGATATGTTTGAGCAACGTCCGGAGACAAGACTTAAAAACAAGACCGAAACCTTAATCGCTGCTTTCGGCGACACACCTTTCCTATGGATTGGCCCACCTTCGTGGCCGGGGCATTCCGAAGGGGAGGCTTTTAACGCATGGATGGAATCGGAACTGGGCGACCGCCGCTATTTCAAGAGTTTCGACCTCCCGCTCCCACGCCAGAGCAAGTCGAACCCTCACCCTACCCGCGCAGGGATCGAGAGCTGGATGGATGAGGTGGTGGAGTGGATTCCGGGTAATTCCGACCTCGATTTCGAAAGCCTCACACCTCCGCCGCCGGGAAAAGTGTCGCGCGGAAAGACTTTCATCTACAAAAGGATGAAGGAACAATTGTAAAATAAATAAAAACTGAATACTGTTATGGAATACCAAGAACTGCAAGTAAAGGATTATCCGGAGTTTCTGAATCTATACGTCTCCGCGTTTCCGCCCGACGAGAGAAGGGAGTATAAGGATGAACGCCATCTCGCTGAATTCATCAGGATGAAGGGTGGAAAGTTCCATGCTTTCGCCGCAAAGGATGGCGACCTTTTCATAGGCTTCCTCTCTTATTGGACATTCGAAGGATACACCTATATCGAGCACTTCGCCGTAAAGCCCGAAAACCGGGGAAAGCGTATAGGCTCTGACATGCTCGACCATCTTTTCAAGACTGTGAGCGAGAATGTGCTTATCGAGGTGGAGCGTCCTCTTACAAACGATGCCATCAAGCGCATCCAGTTCTACCAGCGCAACGGCTTCCGCATCCGCGAGGAGATCAAGTATGTGCAGCCCCCCTACAGCCCTCTACAGGACCCTGTGCCGATGCTGCTCATGACCCACGGCAATGTGAATCTGCATGACATCTCCTCAATAAAGGATATGCTCCGTGAGGTATACAACGTGAACTACAGTATCTGAAAATTATCGAAAAATTTCCGGCTTACATAACTCGAGACCCGGGCTGAGGTGGGGATTCCCACCAAGGCCCGGGTCGTTATTTTGTGTCAGTCGGTTTATGATTGCGGTTGGTCGTGCGGTTCCTGCGGTTTCGGCTTAGGTTTCTTCATCTTCACCTTCATGGTGTCGAAACCTTTGCCGTAGACGCCGTTGACGTTGGCCTGGGTGATGAAGGCATCCTCGTCGATACTCTTGACGATGCGGAATATCGTCACACTCTCGATCTTGCGACACCATACCATGAGAATCTTCACCTCATGTTTGGAATACCAGCCCATGCCGTCGAGCACTGTCACTCCGCGCTGTGCCTCGCGGTTGACCCTGTCGGCTATCTCGGCCCATTTGCTTGAGAAAATCACAAACTGGGTGGCCTGACGGTTGGTGTTGATAATCATGTCGGTGACGTAGGCAATGATGAAGGTCACCACCAGACCATACACAATAAGCGGCACCCTCACGTCGATGCGCTCCTGGAGAGTGCCCTCGAACGGCAGGAAGAAGGAACTCAGCACAATGAGCATATCAGTATAAATCATTGTACGCCCGATGCTTACGTTACTGAGTTTCGACACCATCGCCGCCACGATATCCGTGCCTCCCGACGAGCCGTTGTGGATGAAGACCGTTCCCACGCCCACACCGCAGCATATCGCGCCGAGTATGGCGCTCATCGAAGTGTCGGGGATGATGGGATGTCCCAGCCCCATGAATATATTCTCGAACACACCGATTGCCAGCGAGATTACGGTGGCTCCGAAGATGGTGCGCGTTACAAACGTCTTACCCACAATCTTGAATGCGAATCCAAGTAGGATAAGGTTGGCCGCATACTGCGTGACGGCTACCGGAATCAGACCGTTTGTGCCGAAATAAACCAGTGTGCCCACACCGCTCAATCCTCCGATCACTATCTTGTGGGGGAGGATGAACGCCGTGAAACCCACAGCATAGAACATCAGGCCCACGATTATAAGCATATAATCTTTCAGGCCTGTCATCAGGGTGTTGTTTTTCTGAGGTGCCATTAGGTTAATCTTAATTTGTAGGTGCAAATTTAAGTAATAAATTTTACATACAAACTTTTTTGCTTAATTTTGTCCCACGTAATACCGCTAACACCGATAAGACATGAAATCTTTCAAGATATTTTTATCAGTTTTCGGCCTGGCCGCAGCTCTGCAAGGCCACGCCCAGACCGAGCCTTTCCTTTCAGCCGAGACTCCGGAGAATCTTTTCAACCTCGGAGTGAGAGTAGGTTTGAACTCTTCAAACCGCACGTTCTCAAAAAATTACTTTCAGGACTGGAACGTCAACAGCTGGGGCACCGGGGTTGACGCCGGCGTTGTGCTCAACCTCAACATGCGCGATTTCTTCGCCATACAGCCGGGTTTCTTCTATGAGTCGAGAAGCGGCAACTACGCCTATGCCCAGACTTATATGTATAAGGGTGAGCCGCAGAACAATACCCAGCTCGGCCATTACCGCGTCTATAATTTCGCTGTGCCCATTATGGCGTCGTTCCGATTCAACATCACCGACAATCTGCGCTGGATTGTGGAAGCGGGCCCCTATTTCCAGTTCAAACTCAATGCCACGGATGCCAACAAGGTGCAGGTGATCGAGCCATCCACCGCCAACACCTCGGCCATGACCTGGGATTATGCCAAGAGCAATTTCTTCGATTTCGGAGTGAAGATGGGCACAGGCCTTCAGCTGTGGCGCCGATATTCTGTCAACGTCCACTATATGGCCGGCACCTCCGCCGTGTGGAAAGCCCCTTTCGAGGGGGGACGGAACAAGGCATGGGTCTTCTCTTTAGGCTACGATTTCTGAACCGTGTCATATAGCTGCAGCACAGCCTCGGCATTGGCCTGAGTTCCGGCCGCGATGTCGAGGCGATGCAGAGACGCGTCGCGTTTATGCCATGTAAGTTGCTTCTTGGCGTAAACGCGCGTGTTTTTCTGTATCCTTGACACTGCCTCGTCGCGTGTCATGTCCCCATCGAAATATGCGAACATCTCCTTCAGTCCTACGGTATTGAGTGAGTTGAGATGCCGCAGATGATAGACACTGCGGGCCTCCTCCTCCAGCCCCTCCTCCATCATGCGGAGGGTGCGGCGGTTTATGCGGTCGAACAGAGTGAGGCGGTCGCCGTCAAGACATACCTTCAAAACGCGAAACGGGCGCTCCACCCTCTCACCCGTCAGCAATCCGCTGTAGGGAGTGCCGGCGGTTCGGGTTATCTCGATGGCGTGGAACACCCGTTTGAGATTATTGCGGTCGACACGGGCGAAATGCACAGGGTCAACCCGTTCAAGCTCAGTGAGGAGCCACGTATCCCCTTTGACCCTCCATTCCTCCATAAGGTCCTCGCGGATACCCTGAGGCACGGTCGGCAATTCGTCGATGCCGTTGCACAGGGCGTCGATATACATCATGGAGCCACCGCACACCACAGCCACACCCTCGCGTGCGAAAAGAGCGCCGGAGATGCGGAGAGCATCCTGTTCGAACTCACTCGCGCTGTAATACGCCTCCAGCGGGAGGGTCTCGATAAGATGGTGCACTACCCCGCCCCTCTCCTCCTCGGTGGGTACGGCTGTCACGATAGGTATGCCACGGTACACCTGGCGGCTGTCAGCCGATATCACCTCCGTGCCGAGCCGCCGGGCCACTTCAACGGCAAGGGCCGACTTCCCGGAGGCAGTCGGCCCTGTTATGACAATCAATGTAGGATGATCCACGCTATCACTCAGCTATAAGCTTGCAGATATTCACGATGACATCCGTAGCCTTCTCCATGCTCTGCACGGCCACAAACTCATAGCGGCCATGGAAATTCTCGCCTCCGGCGAAGATGTTGGGGCAAGGAAGGCCCTTGAACGAGAGCTGGGCTCCATCCGTGCCGCCACGTATGGGCTGTACCTTAGGCTCGACACCGGCCTCACGCATGGCCTTCTCGGCCACCTCTATTATATGCATCACCGGCTCGATTTTCTCGCGCATGTTGTAATACTGGTCGTAGATCTCGACTGTGCAGCAATCGGGGTATTCGGTATTGGTCTTGCGCACCAGATGCTCAAGCTCGCGTTTGCGGCTCTCGAAGCGTGCGCGGTCATGGTCGCGGATAATGTAAGAGAGGACTGTCTGCTCAACCGTACCCTCTATGCCCACGAGATGATAGAAGCCCTCGTATCCCTCGGTATGCTCGGGAGTCTCCCAACGGGGAAGCATCACGATAAACTGTGTGGCGACGCGGATAGAGTTGATCATCTTGTGCTTGGCTGTGCCGGGATGCACGTTGCGTCCCTTTATGGTGACTTTAGCGCTTGCGGCGTTGAAGTTCTCGAATTCCAGTTCACCGACAGCGCCGCCATCCATAGTGTAGGCGAAATCTGCACCAAACTGCTTTACGTCAAACTTATGGGCGCCCTTGCCAATCTCCTCGTCGGGATTGAAGGCTATGCGTATCTTACCATGTTTGATTTCGGGATGTGCCTGGAGGTAAGCCACTGCGGAGATAATCTCGGCTATACCGGCCTTGTCGTCGGCGCCTAAGAGAGTTGTGCCGTCGGTGACGATAAGATCCTGGCCGAGGTAATTCTCCAGTTCGGGAAACTCCTCAGGACTGAGCATGATATTCTGCTCGGCGTTCAGCTCGATAACACCACCGTCATAATTGCGCACGATACGCGGGCGCACATGTTTGCCGCTCATATCCGGCGCGGTGTCGAGATGGGCGATGAACCCCACCACTGGAGTCTCCTTATCGCAGTTGGCGGGAAGAGTGGCCATCAGATATCCGTTATCGTCGAGGGTAATCTCCTCGAGACCCATCTTTTCAAGTTCCTCTTTCAGGTATTTTGCAAACACCATCTGGCCCGGAGTGGAGGGGGTCATGTTGGTGAGTTCGTCGCTCTGTGTGTCGAAAGCCACATAACTCAGAAAACGGTCGGTTACTGTCATATTATTGTAGTGTTAGAGATGTTTCTGTTAACTTGAGGGAGGCTCTGTGGAGAGCAGGTCAAAGCCTCCACTGCAAAATTAATAAAAAAATAGTATTGCGGCAACTTCTCGATATAGTTAATCATGCACGCGCATACATTACATATGCACGCGCGTGCATATTCTCTCCTCTTACAGACTGCCCAAAATCGTGGCATTGGCCTTGTCGACAGCCGAAGTGTCGAGAGTCGAGAGGTAGATACGGGTAGTCTGCTCGCTGTCATGCCCCATACCCTCGCTGATGATACTTATCGGTATACCCTTCGATTTTGCCACAGTGGCCCAGCTATGTCGCGCCACATACAGAGTGAGGGGCTCCTCTACCCCGACCTGCTTGCCAATCATCTTAAGATTACGGTTGATGTTGTAGCCTATATTACGGTAAGTGGTGCGTTCGTCGGCCGCCGGGTTGCGTATGATGGGGAGAAGATAGCCGGTAGGATTCTCCGGATACTTGTCGAGGATGCGCTGCATGTCGGGAGTCCAGGCTATCATGAGGCGCTGTCCGGTCTTCCGTCTGCGGTATACAATGTAGCCATGCTGAAGATCGGTCTTACGGAGATACGCCATGTCGATGAAACTCATTCCGCGGAGCATGAAACTGAGCATGAACATATCGCGTGCATAGTCGAGCGAAGGAGCGAGCGAGAGTTCGAGTGCGTTGATTTTCCTGACAATCTGCAAAGGGAGAGCACGCTTGGCCGTCTTCTCATTACCGGTGTAGACGCGGCGGAAAGGATGGCGGTCTTCTACGATATTATCCTCGACCGCACGGTTGTAGACAGCCCTCAGTATACGGAGATAGAACGAGATTGTGTTGGGAGTGGCTCCACGCTGATGATGCCACGCCTCGAAAGCCTCCATGATGTCGGTGTCAAGACGGTCGAGCATCACATCCTCCGGCTGCACGCAACAGTCGCGCCATTCCGTCTCACTCAGGAACCTTCTGAAACTGTTGAGTGTGGAGGCATAGGTCTCTGACGTACGGATTTTGCCGTTGCTCTTGAGCCGGGCAATTATACCCTCCATGTAGTTGACGAGGGTGTATGCGCTTGAGTAGCGTCGGAATTCCTCCGCCACATCATCGGCAGTGTAGCCGGCTCTCTCCCCCTCCAGACGGCGCACGATACGCGAGAGGCGATCCACATCCCGTCGGATTCGTTCACGCACCGAAATGATGAACGATGCGCGGCCATCGGCAGAGGTTGATTTCACCGTCGACCGGCGCTCATCCCACTCAGCCGGCATCAGATGATAGGCAGTCATGAGCCGGCGTGTCTTTCTCTCCTGAATGATCTGATAGAAGAGAGTGCCCTCACCGCCAGCTTTAGTCGAGGGCCGGAACTTAACTTTAATAGTAGCCATTTTCGTTTTGATTTAGGTTATGTTCCGTTACAACAGAGCGACGCGCTTCTTCAAGAGTGTGTTTGCACCCGACACATACTACCGATGTTCGATTCAGACATACTCCGGAATGGGGAAAAAGGGGGATTTCGGAGTATATGGGAATCAAAAAAGGATGAAAAAATTTAATAAAATTTTCAAATTATAAAATTTTAAGTTGCAACATCTTAGAGCAGATTTGCCAAGAAAACGCGAGCAAAGGCGCAAAAAAAATCAATCAAAAATTTGCACGGTTCAGAAAAAGGTTGTAACTTTGCATCGCAATTGAGAGAGACACCTACTCCTCCAGAGCTTAGGAAACGCCTCTTGAAAGAGCAAAAATGCTTCAATAGCTCAGTTGGTTAGAGCACCTGACTGTTAATCAGGGGGTCGTTGGTTCAAGCCCATCCTGAAGCGCAAGGCTTTTAGAAAGAGCGTCACAGACGCCATCTGAAGTCGATGTTGATTCGCTAGCTCAGCTGGTAGAGCACAACACTTTTAATGTTGGGGTCCTG
>CANPMT010000051.1 GCA_947575235.1 uncultured Porphyromonadaceae bacterium | reverse complement strand
TTTTTTGGTTTGGTTTTTGGTGCGCTGCTTCGGACCTTTTGGCGTCTCCCGCCCTCACCGGGTATTAGATTGTTGTAGGGACGCGCCGGGGCGCGTCCACGGGTAAAAACAATTTATATCCGCAATTCTCGGTGGACGCGCCACGGCGCGTCCCTACCGGCGCGGACACCGGGAATTACCTGATCATTGTCAATATGAATACGCTGCAGAATCCCACCACATAGCCGGCCAACACCTGCCAGACGGTATGGCGTCCCAGCCATACCCTGGCCGAACCTAACAGGCCACACAGACCGATGGTAAGCAACAGCCAGAAGAAAAGCTCCGGTTCAGCCGACCCGTCGCGCTCAATCCTTATAAGGAGAGCCACAACTCCGGCTATACCTGCGGCATGAGCCGAGATTTTCCACCTGAAATTGATCAGCATGTTGATCACAGTCGCCAAAGCTCCACCGGCAAAGAACATCGTCAGCCACATGGGGGCGGCTTTCGTGGCCATCAGCCACGCCGAACCTCCGAAGCAGAGTGCGGTTATGACATACGGTATCAGGCGTTCGCGCTGACCGTTCAGACCAAGGTCGTCGATCAGGCCGAAACGTTTCAGCACCACAATCAGCGCCATCGGTATGAGCACGTCAATCGCGGCCACAGCCAATGTGAAACCGATGCGCATACCCATCGGCACCACGTCGAGAATCGACAGACCGAAAGCTAACATCAGTCCATAGACCGGCATGAGCAATGGCACCAATACCCACGAGAGGAAATGCGACACTCCGGTGATGACGCTCTCGGCGCTACTCTCCCCGTCATCTTTAGACCCTCTCACCGATGGGGAGGGCTCGGGCGGGTTATTCTGCGGCTCCGGTGCGGAGGGTGGCTCCGGATCCTTCGGCCGCTCGCCGAACAGCGACCCTTCGCGTCTGTTCAGGCTGTACCCGTCACCTTCCTGACCGGGCACTTCGGGGTAATATGATGATGTGTCAATCGGCATAATCGTAAATGTTTTAAAGATTTTAACCGCGTATTCTTGATAGAGCCGGAAGCGCTTATGAGTTGACCGCGTTCAGGAACTTGGCCGGAACGGGGGTCTCGAAGCGCATGTCCCTCCTCGTTATGGGATGGGCGAAGCGCAACGTCCTGGCATGTAGGCAGAGACGGTGCAGACGGCTCTCCTTGGCGCCATATTTACGGTCGCCCGAAATGGGGTGCCCCATCTCGGAGGCGTGTACCCTGATCTGGTTCTTTCGACCCGTGTCGAGCGAGAACTCCACCAACGACAATCCGTTGCCGCGCTTCAGCACATTGAAGCGTGTCAGGGCAAGTTTCCCCTCACCCTCCTCCTCGGTGGAATACACCACAAACCGTGAGTTCTCAGTGAGACGGCTCTTGCGGAAACCGCTGTCCTCCTTCACATACCCCTCCAAGAGGGCCACGTAAAGACGGTCGAGCACCATATTGTTCCAGTTATGACGGAGTGTCTCCTGTGCCTCCTCGCTCTTGGCGAACATCATCAGTCCGGATGTGTCGCGGTCGAGCCTGTGCACCACATAGAGCTTGTTTCTCGGATCCTGCCTCTTCACATACTCACGCAGTATGTCGTAGGCGGTCTCCTCCTTGCGGTGGGTCTGTGTGCCCACCGAGAGCAGCCCGTAACCCTTGTTGATCACAATCACATCGTCATCCTCATACACAAGCTGCAGACGCGGGTGCTTCAGCACCACGAAGGGGCGTGTCACGTTCACCTCCACCATGCTACCCGGAGCCACGGGGGCATCGAAAGCCGTCACAATCTGGCCGTCAACACGGTAATGCCCGTGGCGGAGCCATGCCTTGAGGTCGGTGCGGCTCTTGCCGGGAAATTTCTCTGTCACGAAAGCGAGCACCTGAGTCGGCTCGCCGCTCTCATTCTTCCATGAAAGAATCTTATCCTCACGGAACTGTTGTCTCTGGTTATTCTGTCTGTTTCTAATCATTTTTCACTGTTCTTTTCAGCAGTTGGTGGCCGAAGCGGCATGAAAGGCAACGGCGGTTGTCGCAATATTCGCGGCGCAGCTGCATCAGGGACTGCGAGCGCAACGCGTTATCCGCCCTCAGGCCTAATTCAGCCCAGTGCCTCAGATAGCTGTTGCTCTCGGCCGGGAGCTTCTCGAGCATCACCAGACCCCTCTCGGCAAGTTCAGGGTCGCCACGGTGTGCCCCATATGCATATAACAACGGAGCGACGGCATTTATCAACAGCAAAGTGCGGCTCCCCTCCGAAAGGGAGTCGGCCATAGAGTTTGCCATCACGTCAAACGAGGAATGCTCATGCCAGTATCCTTCAAGTTTCCAGTCGAATAGTGCGCGGGTGGCCTCCGGGTCGCCTCCGAGCTCCACAAGCCGCGAGAAAAGAGAGAATCCGTTCTCGCACGCCTTGGCCAGAAATGCTATGCGCCTGTGGGGGAAGTTCTGCGGACGCGTCCGCGCATATTTCCATAGCCCCACGCGCATCGGCCTCAACCCGTATTTACGGGCCAGGAAGTAATACTCGCGGCAGAGTAGCTGGTAATACTCATCGAAGATATGGCTTGAGGAGTCGAGCATGGCTGCCTGTCCGAAGAGGAGCGCCTGGACCTGCACCGGATTGTCGGAATGATGGTGAAGATATTTCAGCTGGATCGAACGCGCCAGCATCTCGAAAGGATCGCCGTTGAGCCCGAACCCTAAGGCACGTGCTAATACCACGAAGCAGGTCTGTTCCCAGTCGCAGTTGCAGGCGGTGTGTATATTTTTGATACGCAAGGCTTTCTGCTGCATACGCTCCACACTGAGCGTCTCGAGCCAGTCGGTCATGGCAAGCCGTCCCACCTCTGCGAGGCGTGAGCCGCATCTCACCGACTCCGACCCCGACGAGAGGGCCGAGAAGGTTGAATAGAACTCCGGGGGCATCGCCACCTCCACCTGCGGAATCAACGAGCCGTCGCGCCGTTCCACCCGCCGGTCACCCACAGCCACCACGTGCAGTATGATATTGTCGTAGGCAGGGTCGTTTTGATGGCCGTGACGGTACCAGTCGGAGGCCTTGACGTGAATCTCGACATTCCCGGCCCACTCCGTCCCGGCTATCCTTATCTTGGAGTTGAAGAAATCCGGACCGGCATCAGTGTTGAGGCGACCGGGATCGATCACCTCCACCTCACCCCCGTCGGCCTCGTGCAGTTTACGGCCGAACATGTGAGATTGCCAAAGATACTGGTAGAGCTTCTCCATAACCAAAATCTGACGCCCCGGATTTAACGACATGTTAAATCCAAACGTACTCTAAGTGCAAATTTACAAAATTTCCACTTAATAATTGTTAATAATCGAAAAAATCACTCTCCCGATTTTGATTTTCTCCCTGATTAGGGTTATCTTTGCATAGTGTTTTTCATAGTATAATTAAGATTAAGGTTTCGGTCTATTTCTTTGTGAAAAGAGATAGACTTTTTTTATGTGCATACATCTCCTCCTCACCCCTCTTCTCACGACATAATCTCAGTAAGAACCGGAAGTGAGCGTAATCCTGACGTTCCGGGGAAATGTATGTCGTAATAGCGCAGCAGCCCGTTCAGTATACGCTGCCGCAATCCGCGGTCGAGGCGCATCACAGCGGCATTCGAGAAGTTGAGTTTGCAGAGTTTCACCACGAAAGCGGCCTCCTCACCTTCGAGGAAGTCGGAATGCGGCGGACGCTCGCAGATGAAGCGTCCCGACTGCATGTCGAAGAAATCACCCCTCTCATAGTCGCTCGCATCGGGCTGTATCCCCACGAAGGGGAGCAGCGAACTGAGGAAAACGATATGGAAATCAGCCATCCCCCCCGTGGTCTTGTCGAAATAGCGGAGGGAGTTCACGATATAATCCCAGAGAGTCTCGTCGGGCATGGTGGCGCGTAGCAGCCGCGTCATGAATTCCGACAGGAAAATACCCACCATACTCTTGAGGGGATTGAAATAAATGTCGCACCACACCTCCTCGAGGGCGAAGACCCCGAGTTTCTGCAGTTCGGCGTTCATCTTGAAATTTATGTCGGCCTCAATCACCGCGAGGGGTTGCAGACGGGCCTGGCGCAGACGCCCGGCCTTCCCGCTCCCTACGGGCGACAGGAAAGCGAGCCGTCCGCGGCTCCGCGTGTAGAGCGTCACTATGCTTAGCCTGTCGGAATGCCGCGTCACATCCAGCACTATGCCTCGAATCTTCTCATTCATCACTATCTATAACGCAACCTCCCCTCAAAAGTATATATCGTTCTAAATTTTAAACAGTTTCCTAACCCTTATTCCAGACCACCAGCACACAAACCAATGTGCATATAAGAGTAATGAGCAACAGACTTTCAATAATCACCATTGACTGAAAAGAAATGAATCTCTTCAGACAACGATGGTTGACCACTACTAAAATCAGCAGCACACCCATCACCTTTAACGTTGGGATGAACACACCGTTTTCTCTCCCGGTTTGCCACAGGGCAACCCCATATCCTAAAATCAGGAGAGAAAACATAACTATATTGAACGTATACGCCAAAACAGACCCAAATATCCGGAGCAACTTTGCTCCGATATCATTACCCGACTTACCTGTCGCCCCATGTATTGTTGTTGACTTCATATTCTGAATATTATCAAGCTGAGAAAAGATTGCTCAGGAAGTTAATCAAAGATATTTTCATATCATTACACCCATAGCCCTCAATAATTCTGTTCTCCCAATACATATCACATTCGTTAATCATAAACAATGACAAAAGAAGGAGAAATTCCAATAAAAGCATAGCCTTGTGGCCCATCCAGTGCCTGACGAACAGATGATTCGACCAGATAAAAAATACGAAAATACCCAGGGTTATCAACATGCAAAAGAAATATCCCAATGGCTTATTGGCAACCCATACACAATATCCCCAAAATGAGTATATGCAGGCATACATCACACAGAGATAGATATAAGCCCTTATATCTCCTCTAAACTCACCTTTTGCTTTCAACCATTCCATATATAACTTAGTATGAGGATGAGACGTTTCATGAGAAATAGATTTGGTTACCATAAAATTAGGTATTATTTTAATATTGCCAGACACAAGCACCATACAATTAACTTTTATTAACAATATCTGTAAATCCAATAGAATAAATATGGATGCCATTCGTAGCGGTAAGCCGATTATTCACTTAAAAAGCACTCAACTTTTTTCTCCGCGTGGTGTTAGAACTATAAAGAAACTTTAATAACTCACAAAAACTATGGCTGACACTCAGAAAAGCATCAAGGGCACAAAGACCGAGCAGAACCTCGCCAATGCCTATGTATCAGAATCAACCGCTTACACGCGTTACACATATTTCTCGCAATCCGCCCAGAAGGAGGGATACTACCAGTATGCCAAAATCTTCGCGGAGACCGCCGATAACGAGCTCCACCACGCCAAGATATTCCTGAAATATCTTACCGACGGCGCCGTGACTACCGTACCTATCGGCGTTGACCCGGGTATCCTCACCCCTACCGTCGATAACCTCAAGGTGGCTGCCGCCGAAGAGGAGAAGGAGGGCGTTGAACAGTATATCAAATCGGCCGAGGTGGCTGAGGAGGAGGGCTTCCAGGAGATTGCCGACCGCTTCCGCGCCATCGCCACTATCGAGAACCACCACAAGGAGCGTTTCGACCTTCTCCGCTCGCGCATCGAGAACGGAACCGTATGGAAACGCGACAAACCGATCAAATGGCAGTGCCAGGTATGCGGCTATATCTTCGAAGGCGTAGAGCCACCCGAGAAATGCCCCGCATGCTACCATCCCCGCGCCTATTTCATGCCCGAAGAGGATAATTATTAAAAAAATCCCCTTATTTACTATTAATAAGGGTTAAAGTAACAAAAAAAGATGGGAATGCTCTTGCATTTCCATCTTTTTTACATTAACTTTGCAGCGTGTTTTTCATGGTATTAGATTTAAGGTTAGAGGATTAGTTGTCGAGAGACAATTAATCTTTTTTTTGACCCTTTCCGCAGACCGCGGAAAGCTTCCGGAGAGGCGACGGAACGCTTCCGCAGGGCCCGCGTGGCGTCAGCGCAGAATCAGCATCGCGTCGCCGTAGGCGCCGAATTGATACTTCTCCTTCACGGCCAACTCGTAAGCCTTCATTACAAGGTCATACCCGCCGAAAGCCGACACCATCATCAGCATCGTGCTGAGAGGAAGGTGGAAATTCGACACAAGCGAATTGCACACCGTGAAGTCATACGGAGGGAAGATAAACTTGTTGGTCCACCCCTCATACGTCATGAGATGCCCGTTCATGCACACCGCGCTCGCCACAGCCCTGAGCACCGACGTACCCACGGCGCAGACACTCGAATTACGGTCTTTCGCTGCATTCACCAGCTCCACGAGATCCTCGTTCACAAACATCTCCTCGCTGTCCATGCGATGCTTCGTGAGATCCTCCACGTCGATATCCTTGAAGTTTCCGCGTCCGCTGTGCAGCGTCAGGAAACCACGTTCCACTCCCTTGATCTCAAGGCGCTTGAGAAGTTCACGGCTGAAGTGCAGACCGGCGGCGGGAGCCATCACGGCACCCTCCTTGTCGGCGAATATGCACTGGTAGCGGTCGGCGTCATCCGGCTCTACCTTCCTGGTGATATACTCCGGCAGCGGTGTCTCTCCCAAGGCATAGAGAGCGGCCTTGAACTCATCGTGCGGGCCGTCATAGAGGAAACGCAGCGTGCGCCCCCTCGAGGTGGTATTGTCGATCACCTCGGCCACCATCGAGTCATCGTCGCCGAAATAGAGCTTGTTGCCGATGCGGATCTTGCGCGCCGGCTCCACAAGCACATCCCAGAACTTGTTCTCTTCATTAAGCTCGCGCAGCAGGAACACCTCAATCCTGGCCCCCGTTTTCTCCTTGTTGCCGTAGAGACGGGCCGGGAATACCTTCGTGTCGTTGAAAATCATCACGTCGCCATCCTCGAAGAAGTTGATTATCTCCTTGAAGACGTGGTGGGTGATCTCCTTTGTGCGGGCGTTCACCACCATGAGGCGACATTCATCGCGGTTTTCTGAAGGATACTGCGCAATCAGATTATCAGGAAGTTTGAATTTAAACTGTGATAGCTTCATATCTGATGTTTTCTGTCTATATTATTTTGAATGTCTATTTTTTCTCAGAAGACCACTCAGGTCTTCATCTCTATCGTCAATCCTTGCTGTCTCCCCTATTTGCTTTCGGGCAGACGGTAGTCGTCGGGAAAGGTCAGCTCGGCGGTGTTGATGCGCTCTATGGCCTCATCTATGCTCATGCAGCTGCTCTCCCCTATCGCCCCGACGCGTGTGCGCCGCAGGGCGGTGAGATGCGCGCCGCTCCCGAGAGCCTCGCCCAAGTCGCGGGCGAGTGCGCGTATATAGGTGCCTTTGCTGCACACTATGCGCAATTTTATCACGGGGAGCTCACACTCCAACAGTTCCATCTCCTTTATCTCGAGGGGCTTGGCCTTCAGGCTCACCTCCTCACCCTTCCGGGCGAGGCTGTAGGCACGTTTCCCATCCACTTTCACGGCTGAGAACACCGGAGGCACCTGCATTATCTTTCCGATGAAACCGGGCAGAATCCCCTCTATCCCTTCGCGGGTGATATGCTCCCAGGGATATTCATTGTCGATCTCTGTCTCCAGGTCGAAACTCGGTGTCGTGGCTCCCAGACGGAGTGTGGCCACATACTCCTTGTCGCCGTTCTGCAGCTCGTCGATGCGCCTCGTGGCCCTTCCGGTGCATATTATCAGCACACCCGTGGCCAGGGGATCGAGCGTCCCGGCATGACCTACCTTGAATTTCTTCACATGCAGCCGTCGCTGTATGGCCCCGCGCAGACGCTTCACGGCGTCAAACGAGGTCCAGCCCAACGGCTTGTCAATTCCTATTATCTCTCCGCTTATGAAATCCATTTCTTAACTTTTCAGGAATCACGGCCCGGGGCTTAACGCCAGAGCATACAGATCACACCCATCACCACGCAATACACGGCAAACCAGATGAGCTTACCCCTCTTCACAAGGTTGATCATCCAGCGGCATGCGCAGCAGCCCACCACGAATGAGGCCACGAATCCCACGATAAGAGCGAGCGCGCCTACGGCGTTGTCACCCTGGTCGGCCGGGGTGGTGAGGATATCCTTGAGGTCGAGCAGAGCCTCGCCGAGGATAGGTATTATCACCATAAGGAATGAGAAGGAGGCCACCTTGTCGCGCTTGTCGCCGAGCATGATGCCGGTGGCGATGGTGGTGCCGGAGCGGCTCAGACCGGGGAGCACGGCCACAGCCTGGGCGCAGCCGATGATGAAGGCGTCGAGCCAGGTTATGTCGCGCCCTTTGTCGGCGCTCACCATTGCGCCGTTGGCCTTGACACCGGTCCAGTGGGCGAAGCCCAACAGACAGGCGGTGACGCAGAGGCAGATACCCACCACAAACAGACCGTTGCCGAAGAATTCCTCCACAAAGTCCTTGAAGAAGACACCCACGATACCGATAGGTATGCAGGAGAGGAGAATCTTCCATACGTAATAGTAGTCATAGTCGCGCTTGAAGCCGAAGAAGCTCACGCAGAGCTTGCGGAACATCGGCCACAGCACCACGATTGTCGACATCACCGTGGCGGCGTGTACTATAAGGTCGAACTGAAGCACTTTGTCCGAGGGGAGATCAATGCCGAGAATCTCGCGGAAAATCTCAAGATGTCCGCTCGAACTGATCGGCAGGTATTCGGCAAGTCCCTGCACGATGCCGAGAATAAGGGCGTCTAACCACTCCATGTGAATTATTTTTTCTTTTTAGGTGAATAGATTATAGCGAATGCCATGAGGAGGAAACCGAGGAATGCGAACAATGGCCCCACCACGATGCGGCGGGTGCTGAAGATTTCGGGATTGAACCCGTTCTCGACGGTGCTTCCGCCGCCGCTCATGAGGAGGAATCCTATGATTATCATGGCAAGGCAGCCTCCCATCATGTAATAGTTGATTTTTGAGAAGGGACGGTCTTTCGCCTTGATTCTGTCGAGACCCTGTGGATCGGGCTTCTCTATGTCAATTTTCAATGCCATATATTTGATGATTGGTTTAAGGTGGGCGCCTCGCTGTGGTGCGGTTCGGCCCGGTTATATACTGGTCACTTGAATAGTTCGTCGTAGTCCTGGTGGAGATAGCGCGATGTGGCTATGCAGGCGGCTATGCTGCATATGAGCATCCCCACGATCACGAGCCCTCCGGCCACTATGGCGTAGAGCCCCCAGCTGATGTAGTCGGCCACATTGTTGAATCCGGCCTGCGGGGCGGCGGCCAGGGCCAGGGCTATTATGGCCGAGGCCACGAGTCCGGCTATCAGGCCGGAGGCCATGTTGTTGAGCACGAACGGACGGCGTATGAAGCCGTTCGTGGCCCCCACAAGCTGCATGGTGTGTATGGTGAAGCGCCTGGCGTAGATAGCCAAGTGTACTGTGTTGTTGATGAGCACGAATGAGATTATTATCATCACTAAGGCTATCACCCCTAAAATGACGGCAAACCGCTCGATGTTGCGGTTCATGCTCTCCACCATGGCGGAGTCAGGGAGCGCCACGGCCTCCACACCGGGCGACGCCGCTATCTCCCTCTCTATCTCGCTGAGCTGCGCGGCTGAGGCATAGTCGGCCTTTACGGTGAATGTGATTTCGGGCGAGAGCGGATTCACGCCGAACAGCGCCTCCAGGTCCTCGCCGGTAGTGTTTTTCCAGTTCTTCAGGGCGTCCTCCTTGGTCACGACTCCTGTCTGGAGCGCGTAGGGTTGCGCCGCAATCTCCTCGGCCAGCTTCGTGGCTCCGGCGTTGCTCACACTGTCGGCCATCACCACGCTTATCTCGAGCTTCTCGCGAAGCCGGCGCGTCTCGTTGGCCGCGCTTGCCGTGATGAGGGCGATGATGCCTATTATTATGAGCACAAGCGTCACACTCACTATTGTGGTGAGGTGCGCAGCTAAGTATGAGATCTTTACCTCTTTGTTATGTTTCATATCCTCAGGATAGTGTCATGTGGCCCGCACATGTAATTTCGTGCAAAGTTAATACATTTACACCCCCCTTGTCAATGTTTTAAGATTATTTTTTATTTGGGTACCCCCTTTTTTATTAATTTTGCACCATGACTGACAATTCCGAAACTCTTAAAGCGGCCTTCTTTACCCTCGGATGCAAACTGAATTTCTCCGAGACGTCCACCATCGGCAAACTCCTTGCCGAACGTGGCATACTCCGTGCCGCCAAGGGGGAAACCCCTGATATATGCGTGGTTAACACCTGTTCGGTCACTGAGATGGCCGATAAGAAGGGGCGCCGCCTTATCCGGAGCCTCGCCGCGCGCTACCCCTCGGCCACTATCGCCGTGACGGGATGCTACGCCCAGCTGAAGCCTCAGGAGGTGGCCGCGCTCCCGGGCGTGGATATCGTGCTCGGCTCTGACGAGAAACTGCGCATGGCTGATTATATCGACTCCTGGAAGCTCACCCGCCGCAAGAGCGTGGAGGTGACCCCGGCCCTCGACATAACGGCGTTCCGTCCCTCGTGCGAGCGGGGCGACCGCACCCGTTTCTTCCTGAAGGTGCAGGATGGCTGCAACTATTTCTGCACCTATTGCACCATACCTTTCGCCCGCGGACGCTCCCGCTCGGGCGATGTGGCGCAGCTCGTCGGCATGGCGCGTGAGGCTGCCGCGGCCGGTGGCCGCGAGATTGTCATCACGGGCGTGAATATCGGTGAGTTCGGCCGCGACAACGGTCAGTCGCTCTTCGACCTCCTCCGACGCCTCGACGAGGTGGAGGGTATCGAGCGTTTCCGTATCTCCTCGATCGAGCCTAACCTCCTCACGGAGGAGATTATCCGCTGGACAGCCTCGGAGGCCCGCGCCTTCATGCCGCATTTCCACATCCCTCTGCAGTCGGGCTCTGACAAGGTGCTCCGCCTCATGAACCGCCGCTATAACACGGCGCTCTTCGCCTCTCGCGTTGAACTGGTGCGCGAGGCCATACCTGACGCTTTCATCGGTGTGGATATAATAGCCGGTGCCCGTGGCGAGACCCCGGAGGAGTGGGAACGCAGTCTTGAGTTCGCCACCGGGCTCGACGTCACCCGCTATCATGTGTTCCCCTACTCGGAGCGCCCGGGCACCAAGGCGCTCCTGCTCGGCGATGCCGTGCCCCAGGAGGAGAAGCACCGCCGCGTGTCGCTCCTCACCCGCCTCTCCGACCGCAAGATGGATGCCTTCATGCGCGCCAATCTCGGCCGGGTGCGCCCTGTGCTGTGGGAACAGCCCTCGGGCGACGCTATGATGCATGGCCTCACCGACAATTATCTGCGCGTGGAGGCCCCCCTCGTGCCTGAACTTATCAATCATGTGAGCCGCGTGCGTCTCGATGCCGTCCATCCCACGGAGCAGGAGATTATCGTAGGCTCGCACATCACCCTCTGACCCCACCCGTCATGAAGAAGCTATCTGTTGTGATTCTCAACTGGAACGGCCTGGAGCTGCTCAAGGAGTTCCTCCCTACGGCCTCGCGCCACACCCGTGGCGAGGAGGTGGAGCTTGTCGTGGCCGACAATGGCTCGGATGATGCCTCGGTTGAGTGGATCCGCTCCAATCATCCGGAGGTGAAGGTGATTGAGCTGGGACGCAATTACGGTTTCGCCGAGGGTTACAACCGTGCCATCAACCTGCTCAATCCCCCGGGGGGTGAGGAGATACCCTTCACGCTCCTGCTCAACAGCGATGTGGAGGTCACCCCCGGATGGTGGCAGCCTCTGCTCCGTTTCATGGAGACCCACCCCGACGTGGCCGCCCTGCAGCCGAAGATCATGAGCTACCGCCAACGCGACATGTTTGAATATGCCGGCGCGGCGGGTGGCTATCTCGACCGGCTCGGCTACCCCTACTGCCGCGGCCGTCTCTTCGATTCGGTCGAGCGCGACGAGGGGCAGTATGACGACGGCCCGGCCGACGTGTGCTGGGCCTCGGGTGCCGCGCTGATGACACGCACGGCTGTCTACCGCTCTCTCGGCGGACTCGACCCGAAGTTCTTCGCCCATATGGAGGAGATCGACCTCTGCTGCCGTATGCACGCCGCCGGATGGCGCGTCTGTGCCATCCCTGACAGCAAGGTCTATCATGTGGGGGGAGCCTCGCTCCGGCAGGGGAATCCCCGCAAGACCTACCTGAACTTTCGCAACAACCTGTTGTTGCTACATAAGAACCTCCCCGCCGCGCGGGGGCGTAAGGTGCTCTTCCTGCGGCGGCTCGCCGACACGCTCGCTTTCGCCATGTTCGTGGCGAGGCTCGACTTCCCGAATGCCCGCGCCATCCTGAAGGCGCACGCCGATTTCCGCCGCATGCGCAAGGATTACACCACCCATCCGGAGGCCGACACCCTCTCCACCCTGCCGGGCGCACGCCGCCGGATTGTGATCGACCGTTACCTCCTCCGTAAGAAAAAATAGAGAATATTATGACTATACTCGTAAGTAATGACGACGGCATCGACGCCCGCGGCGTCTACTGCCTGATAGACCGTCTCCTCAAATATGGCGACGTAGTGTGTGTATGCCCCGACTCCCCCCGTTCGGCGCAGTCAATGGCCCTGACGGTGGCCTCACCCCTCCGCATCGACCGTGTCGATGATTACCATGGAGCCAAGATGTATAAGGTGAACGGCACCCCGGTCGACTGCATCAAACTGGCCATGCACACCATCCTCGACCATGTGCCTGATATCGTGGTGAGCGGCATCAACCATGGCTCCAACGCCTCGATCAATGTGAATTATTCAGGCACTATGGGCGTGGCTTTCGAAGGGTGTACTTTCGGCATACCCTCCGTAGGTTTCTCGCTCACCGACCATTCGGCCGACGCCGATTTCACCCCCTGCCTCCCCTTCGTCGACGCCATCGTGGAGGGTATGATCAGGCATGGTCTGCCGGAGGGTGTCTGCCTCAACGTCAACATCCCGGCCACCACGCGCCCCGTCACAGAGATGCGTCTCACACGCGCAGCCCGTGGCAACTGGAGCGACGAATACCGTGAATACACCGACCCTCACGGGAAGAAGTTCTACTGGCTCACGGGCACATTCACCAACTTCGAACCGGAGAATGAGGACACCGACGAATGGTGCCTCGCCCACGACATCGTGTCGGTTGTCCCGCAGACCCTCGACCGCACGGCCCCCGTCACATCCGGTATCGAATGGCTCAGGGAGTTAAGCGTAAATCTGACCAATAAAGCGTAAATTTGATTAAATTTCACATAAATTAACACTAATGACCCTGTTATCCGGCTCATTAACTAAATTTTAATCAAAAAATTTATTGGTGTGAACAAGAAAAAATTGCTAACTTTGCGATGTAATTCGGGAAGTAGAATCTGTCGGTCGACTGTGAGGGGTATCCCTTCGGTGGTGAGACGGGTTCCGGATTACATTAAAAATTGAAGCAAGCAAGTAATAGGATAGAAAATTCTTCTCATAAGACCAATTAATCGTTTCATTGACAATTTTATTGTTGCATTAGTAAAGTTATGGATTAATAGTTAAAATTAGGATTAGGACCTTCAGTCATCTTCGATGTGATTCGAGGGTGATTGGAAAAATTGGGTGCGTAGTGATATGCGCCCTATTTTTTTATAATCACCATTTAGAAAGAGGGGAACCCGCCGTTGCGCGTCCCCCTCTTTTGGTTATTCTCTGTAATATACCCGTTTCACTCGTGGCGAGACGGAGGTGAGTATCTCGTAGGGTATCGTCCCCAAGAGGTCGGAGAGCCGGTAGATGGGAGCCTCGTTCCCGAAGATCTCAACCGTGTCGCCCACCTTGCAGTCAATCCCGGTGACGTCGATCATGCACTGGTCCATACAGATGTTACCCACGGTCGGGGCGTCGCAGCCGTTCACTTTCACCGAGATATTGCCGCAGCCGAAGTGGCGGTTCATACCGTCGGCATAACCAATCGGGACGGTGGCCACCTTGGTCGGTCGTCCGAGCACACCTTTACGGGCGTACCCCACAGCCTCCCCGGCCTCCCATTCGCGTATCGATATGATTACCGAACGCAGACTCGACACCGTGCGTAGCGGTTTCTCGACACCCTCGGGGAGGGTGTTCGCCCCGTACAGACCTATGCCGAGACGCACCATGTCATACTGATGCTCCGGATAGCGTATTATTCCGGCTGTGTTGAGCACATGGCGCATCACCCTGTAGGGTATCCGGCTCAGGAGACTCCCGGTCATCTCATCGAAAAGCTTCAGCTGACGCTCCGTGTAGATGTCGTAATCCAGGCAGTCTGACGTGGCCAGATGCGAGAACACCGATTTCAGACGCACCTCCTCCTGGGCGTTGATAAGCCGCGCGGCCTCCTCAAGTTCATCGGGGAGCAACCCTGTGCGGTGCATACCGGTGTCGAGTTTCAGGTGCACCGGATAATCCTTCATGCCGTATTTCCGGGCGGCGTGTATCACGTCGCGCAGCATGTCAAGACTGTAGATATTCGGTTCGAGATGATAGCTGAACATCGTGCGGTAATTGGCCGACTTGGGATTCATCACAAGAATCGGCATACGTATGCCGTTGCGGCGCAGGTCGATACCCTCGTCGAGCACGGCCACAGCCAGGTAGGCGGCGCCGCAGTCCTGCAGCGTCTTGGCTATCTCGTAGCTCCCGGCGCCGTATCCGAACGCCTTCACCATAGCCACGATACCCGTGCCGGGGTTCAGGAAACTGCGGAAATAGTTGTAATTGGCCACCATGGCGTCAAGGTTCACTTCAAGCACCGTCTCATGCTTGCGGGCCTCGAGCAGCTCGCTTATGCGCGAGAACTCAAACTGCGGGGCACCCTTCAGCAGGATAATCTCCGATTCGAAGTCGGCCGACGATAGCTCGGCGAGAAGTTGGTCGGTGGTGTCGAAAAATTCTGAATTCTCCGGGAAGAGGTCGCGGTGGGCACGCAGGTTCGGTCCGACACCGATAAACCGTCTTATGCCGGTCTCCCTCACCACCTGGGCTATGGCGTGATATATCTCGGCTCCTCCGGCTGTCTCATGGAGTATGTCGCTCAGTATGAGGGTGGCCGACTGATGGGGCATGGCCCTGCGCATCATGAAATTGATGGCGGGACGCAGCGAGGAGAAATCGCTGGTGTAGGAATCATGTATCACCGAACAGAGATTGAGCCCTTCGCAGACGTTGAGGCGGGTCCTGATGCGGTGGAGCGTGGCGAAACGTCCGGCAATCTCCTCAGCCGTCAGCCCCTCATGCAGCATGAACGCCAGACAGGCGGCCACGTTCTCCAGGTCGTAGTCGGTCCCCACAGGGGCCATGAACTCTCCGGTAATCAACTCACCTGCGGCGCGGTCATTACGGGTGAATCTCACCGCAACCCTCCCTGAACGGTCGCGCTCCTTGCAATCCAGAAAGAGGTCGGCCTCCCGATTCGTGGTCGACCATCCGATTGCGCTCCTCCCCTCGAGATAGGGCTGCAGGGCGTGGCTCACATTCGCATCGTCCGCATTATATATTATGGTACGCACCTCCTCGCCGGCGGCAAGGAGGGCCTTCTCCTCACCCTTCTCGGCGTCAGAGGGGAAACCATCCGAATGGGCCGGTCCGATATTCGTGAAGATAAGTGTGTCGGGATGTATGCACTCCGCCAGATTGGCCATCTCCCCTCTGCGCGAGATACCGGCCTCGATGAGGGCGAGCTCGGTCGAGGGCTCCACGTCCCACATCGACAGGGGCACGCCGGTCTGCGAGTTGAAACTCCTCGGTGAACGGGCAATCTCCTTCAACGGTTCGAGAAGCTGGAAGATCCACTCCTTCACCGTGGTCTTCCCACGGCTTCCGGTTATGGCCACCACCTCGGCGGCGGGATTGTTTCTGCGAGCTATCCTCTGGAGAGCCTTCACCACGTCATCCACAATCAGGAAATGGGCCGCCCTCCCCGGCTCCATGCCGGGGAGGGTGGGGAGAAACCTCTCCATCCCCTCCGGGATATGGGTCACTACGAAATGGCGCACCCCACGCTCATAGAGATTGCGTATAAAACGGTGGCCATCGTTACCCCCCGGGGTAGCGATGGCGAAGAAGAGCGACGACCCGGGGCGCGTGAGACTGCGGGAGTCGGTCAGCAATGTGTCGATCAGGGTGTCGGAAAGGGCACTCCGACCGAACATCCCCGCTATTCTGTCGAAACTGACTTTCATAACTTCTCCCCCTCCTCCAGACACCTCTTCACCTCACGGTCGGTCACAAGGAGCTTCTCCTTGCAGAACTTAAGAAGTTGCAATGCACGGGTGGTATACCCCGACAGGCTGTCTATATCGCAGTTGTCTGACTGCATTTTGGCAACAATCTGCTCCAGCTCAGCCATCGCCTTGCCATATGTCATATCATTACTCTCCATTCTCTTATAATATTCTTGATTTAACTTCGCCGTGGCAGAGGCGCGTTGTCACCTCGTCGCCAGGCTTCAGGAGCGACGCGTCGGTGGCCGCCCTGCCGTTGATTCTCGTTATCGAATATCCTCTCCGCAGCGTGTTTTCAGGGCTGAGCACATCGAGCAGACCGGCGAGGTTGTCAAGTCTGTTCATGGCATGCTTCACACACCCCTCCGAGGCCATCCTCAGCAACCTCTTGAGGTTGTCGAGCTTCTGATGCTCGGTCGAGAAGCGCATCTGCACGAGCGCCGGAATCATCGCCTCGCAATTTGCAAGGCGTCTCGCCTCACCGGCCAGGCGCTCCGAGCTGTAACGCGCTATCCAGTCAACCATCCCCGTCACCCTCGCCAGGGCGTCGCGCAGGGCGTCGATGAAGAAGGCCGCCACGGCGGTAGGTGTCTTCATCCTTGTATGTGCTATCTCGTCGAGAACCGTGCGGTCGCGCTCATGCCCTATACCCACCACCACCGGCAGCGGGAATGTTGCCACGGCTCTTGCCAAGTCGTAATCGTCAAAACCGTTGAGGTCGGTCGTGGCGCCACCGCCGCGTATTATCGCCACACAGTCCCATTCATCGCGTGTCATGGCAATCTCGGTCAGCGCGGCTCTCACACTCTGCGATGTCCTGTCACCCTGCATCACCGCCGGGAAAAGCTTGGGGTAAAACCTGAACCCCTCGCGGTTGGAGGTGAGCTGGTTCATGAAGTCGCCGTAACCGGCGGCCCCCTCGGCCGATATGATGGCTATCCTCTGGGGAGCCGGAGGCATCCGCAGACCCTTGTTGAGCCCTAACACACCCTCCGTGTGAAGGCGCATCAGAATCTCGCGGCGCAGACGTTCCATATCCCCCAAGGTATATGAGGGGTCGATGTCGGTTATATTGAAGGCCATCCCGTAGAGTGAATGATAGGCGGCTGTGCCGCGCACCATCACCTTCAGCCCCGTGGCAATGTCGCGCCCTGTGGCGCCATGGAACTTCCGCCGTAATTCCTGGAACTTCCCGGCCCATATGGTTGCTCTCATCTTGGCCACGGTCTGGCCGTTGGCATTCTTCTCGATCAGCTCCACATAGCAGTGCCCCCCGTTCACGCGGAGGTCGCTGAACTCCGCCGTCACCCACACCCCCTGTATCTCGGGGCGTGTGCTCACGGCATAACTCACCCATTGCGTATAGAGCGAGAGCGACATCACTCCCGGTCTCTGTGCTGCGGCATCCATCACACTCACTCGGCAGCGCTGCCGATCTCCTTCAAAGCCCCGGTAGCGGGGTCGAATATTGCATATGAGGGGTCTTTCTTATCGCTGAAGAGAGCCGGATTCAGTCCGAACACCACCCCGAACTGGGCCATCTCGAACTCACCGCTGAAAAGCTCCTTGCCACGGCAGGTGAGCGTCACCTGCGCCGTGCCGGGCACGTTGTAGGCCACGGCATCCTTGGGGAGCTTCTTCGCCTCACCCTTGGCATCCACAGGCATCACACCCTCGTTGGTGACCTTCACCGTAAGATACACCGGCTCACCCGAATAGTCGTCGGCATCGACAAACCCTCCGAAATCGCTCATGCGGAAGAGCACCTTCCGGCCGTTCTCAGCCGGGAGATATGTGTAGCGTCTCACCACGGTCTCGCGCGTCACATTCCCTAAGAAGGCCGCTGTCATGGCCGCCTCCTGATGGCGCAGCGAGTTGAGCATAAGCTCAAGCTGCTTCCCGTCGGTGGGCATCTGGTCGGCCGTGCCGCGGGTCAGCGATATCTTGGCATCGCGTATCTCCATGAGACTCTCGGCGAGCATCTGCGCCTGCTTGGCCGACGACTGCGAGGCGATGAAATCCTCGTCGACATACTGCAGATACTCCCTGTCGGCCAGTTTCTCACCCTCCGGCTCACCCGGCACTGTTACGGCCGGCGCCTCCGGTTCATCCGGATTGCGGTTGATTGAGAGGAGCATACCATCCTCGGCCACACCGATGAAGGCGGTGGCCCCCTGCTTCAGCTGCATAAGGTAGCGGGCGTCGGGATTCGGCACACCGTAAGGACGCACGTTCACACGCTCTATCGTCCACACCTCGGCATCCTCCTTGATGACGTCGCTCGTGCCGACATACTTCTTGGCATACTGGTAATAGGGCCCCGCCTGACGCACCTCGCGCGTTGCCACCACCTCGATATCGAGGGCCGTCAGCGGCAGGGTGTATATGAGTCCATACTCGTTATGTTTGTCAGCCGTGAGTATTTTGGTCTGCTGGGCGGCGGCCGGCATCAGGGTCGCCACGGTCAGAGCCAACGGCATCAGAAATCTCTTTATTCTTTTCATAGTCAAAAAATGTTCAAGCGTCATTAAAGTTTCTCGCGGGTGATGATTGCCCTTATGGCGCGTCCGCAATAGTCGGCGATGTCGCCGGCGATCAGGCCGAACTCACCCACCTCGGCCTCGGCCATGTCGCCGGCCAGGCCATGCACATACACTCCGATTGTGGCGGCATGCTCCGGGCGGTAGCCCTGCGCGAGGAAAGCCGCGATCACACCCGTCAGCACATCCCCGGCTCCGGCCGTGGCCATACCCGGGTTGCCCGTCGAGTTGAAATACACCCTTCCCGTAGGACGCACCGTCACGGTATAGTGCCCCTTGAGCACGATGATGATATTGTAATAGCGGGCCATGTCAATAGCCTTCTTCAGCCGCTCCTCCGAATTTGAATGCTCGCCGAAGAGACGGTCAAACTCCCCGATATGCGGGGTGAGGATGGTCTGCGGCGGCAGAATCTGGAGCAGCGCGGGGCGCTTCGATATGCAGTTGAGCGCGTCGGCGTCGAGAATGAGAGGCGACTTGCAGGTCTTGAGCAGCGCCTCCAGGGCATCGATGGTCTTCTCATGTGTGCCGATACCCGGCCCGATTGCCACAGCCTGATGCGAGTGATGCACCGTCATGTCGCTTATGAAATGCTCAGTGCGGTCAGGCTCGAACATAGCCTCCGGCACAGCCGTCTGCACAATCTGCATCCCGGCCCGGGCGCTGTGTACAGTCACCAGTCCGGCGCCGCACTTCAGGCATGAGCGGGCCGACATCACGGCTGCCCCCATCATACCCGTGCTTCCGGCCATAAGGAGCACCGAGCCATAGTCGCGCTTACCGGTGAACTTCCGGCGCGGCTTCAGGAGCGGGCGCACGCTGCGGGCCTCCACCAACATGAAATCTGTGGGGAGCTCCTTCATCTTGGTCTCGTCAAGGTCGATGTCGAGCAACTTCCACTCACCTATAATGTCAGAGTTCTCGCCGAAGAAGAAAGATAGCCTCGGAGTCTGGAAAGCGAGAGTGAGGTCGGCATGCACCATGTCGCGGTGGCTCACATTGTCGTTCCACTCCCCGAAGAGCCCCGACGGCACGTCGATCGAGATCACGAACGCCCCCGACTCATTGATATACCGTGCCAGCATCACGAACCCACCCTGCAGGGGCTGGTTGAGCCCCGAGCCGATGAGGCCGTCAATCACAAGGTCATGCTCACCCAAGTAAGGGGGTGAGAAATCGCGCTTCACCTCCGTGAAGTCAATCCCATCCATCGTGATCAGCTTCTTCCGCTCCTCGTCGCAGTCATGGCTCAGTTTCCCCACCACATTGAAGAGAAACACCTCCACCTTCTTGTAGCCCTGCTCATACAACATACGGGCCACGGCCAAGGCATCGCCGCCATTGTTACCCGGGCCGGCCACCACCACGATGCGCTGTCCCGGCAGGAAACGTGATATTATCTCGCAGCTCACCGCCCCCGCGGCGCGTTCCATCAGATCGAGCGAATCAATCTTCTGAGCCTCGCAGGTAGCGTTGTCAATCTCTCTAATAACATTCGATGCAAATATCTTCATATATTCTATATCGTGTCACTCAACCTCATTATTGTGCTGTCGGCCACTTCAATGGGTGGCCATCCACATCCTGTACCATTCTACGGTGCGGTCAATCCCCGCCTGCAGCGGGGTGTGGGGCCTGAACCCTGTCACCTCGGCCAGAGCCGACGAGTCGGCGCAGGTGCGGTAGACGTCGCCCGGCTGCATCGGCAGGAACTCCTTCACGGCCTGTCGCCCCATGGCGCGTTCTATACATTCCACATAGTCCATCAGCCTCACCGGCTCGGAGTTGCCGATGTTGTATATCCTGTAAGGGGCGGGCGATGAGGCGGGGTCAGCCCTCTCCGCATCCCATGCGCTGTCGGGCTTCGGCTTTATCCTCACTATGCGTGTCACACCCTCCACAATGTCATCTATATATGTGAAGTCGCGCCACATGTCGCCGTTGTTGAACACCTTCAGCGGGCCTCCCCCGTAGATGGCGTCCATAAACAGGAAAGGCGACATATCCGGCCTCCCCCACGGTCCGTAGACCGTGAAGAAACGCAATCCCGTGGTGGGGAGCCCGAAGAGATGCGAATAGGCATGGGCCATAAGCTCGTTGCTCTTCTTGGTGGCGGCATAGAGGCTCACCGGGTGAGCTATGCCGTCATGCTCCGAGAAGGGGACCTTCCCGTTCAGGCCATACACGCTTGAGGAGGAGGCATACACGAGATGCCCCACCGAATTGTCGCGGCAACCCTCCAGTATGTTCAGGAACCCGTCGACATTGCTCTCGACATACGCCTTGGGGTTATCGATCGAATACCTCACGCCGGCCTGTCCTCCGAGATGGATCACGGCGTCAAACCCCTCGTTGGCAAACAACATCTTAACGGCGTCGGCATCCTCGAGGTTCATTCTCACAAACCGGCAACCGGCCCCGAACCTTTCGGAACGGGCTATCTTATACCATTTCTCAGCCTCCTCGCGGCGTATGCCCAACTCACGCAGACGGGCAAACTTCAGCTCGGGGTCATAATAAGTGTTGATATTATCCAGTCCGACAACGTTCTCACCGCGCTCAGCCAATCTGAGCGCCACATGAAAGCCTATGAAACCCGCGGCACCGGTGACCAGTATATTCATTACTCTTTACTATTTTACAATTGAATTCTTGATGACGTCGGCTATGTAACGCACATCATCGTCAGTGACAAACGGCCCGGCGGGCAGACAGAGGCCCACCTTGAATAGGTTCTCGCTGACGCCGTTCACATAAGCCGGGCAGTCGCGGTAGACAGGCTGCCTGTGCATCGGTTTCCAGAGGGGACGCGCCTCCACATTGGCCTCATCCAGGGCCATGCGCATAGCCTCGACGTTGCGGTTGGGCTGGCAGTCGGTCTGGGCCGTGGCGGCGGCATGGGTCACACCCGCCGCGCCACCTACGGCGCCTGTCACCACCTGCGCGTAGGCGCGCTCCTCACCCTTCACATGCAGGCCTGGCGCGAGCGTAAGCGTGCAGAGCCAGAAATTCGAGTCGGCCTCAGGCCACGGATTCCTGTGCATCTCCACCCCCTCCACATCGCCCAGCAGCTCGCAATAGAGCTCCTGCACATGGCGGTGATGGGCAATATGCTCATCCAGCACGGTCATCTGTCCCCGGCCGATACCGGCGCAGATATTGCTCATGCGGTAATTATAACCGATGGTCTCATGCTGATAATAGGGATACGACTCACGCGCCTGTGTCGCGAGCCAGAGAATATGCTTACCCTCCTCGGCCGACGGGCACACCAGCGCCCCACCGCCAGAGGTGGTGATCATCTTGTTGCCGTTGAACGAGAGCACGCCGAAGCGGCCGAACATACCGAGTCTCCTCCCGGCGAACGATGAGCCGAAACCCTCGGCGGCATCCTCGATCACCGGGATGTCATACTTTGCTGCCACCTCCATGATACGGTCGATACGGTAAGGCATGCCGTACAGGGCCACCGGTATGATAGCCTTCGGCTTGCGTCCGGTCACGGCGATACGGTCGGCAATGGCACGGTCGAGCAGGTCAGGATCCATGTTCCACGACTGCGGTTCAGAATCCACAAACACCGGAGTTGCGCCGAGATACCTCACAGGGTTGCTTGAGGCGCAGAAAGTGAAGCTCTGCACCATCACCTCATCCCCCGGCCCGACGCCGCATGCAATCAGGGCGAGATGCACGGCGGCGGTGCCCGACGAGAGCGCCACAACCTTTTTGGCATCCGCCGGGGCATCAGTGGGCAGGCCGCCGCTCATGAACTCCTCGAGATCCTTCTCGAAACCGTTCACGTTCGGGCCAAGGGGCACCACCCAGTTGTCGGCAAACGCCTCCTCAATATATTTCATCTCGTTGCCGCTCATATGGGCAAGGCAAAGCAATATTCTTTTCTGCATCATTATCTTCGTTTTACCTTATCTATCTCCTCGAGATAAGCGTTTACTACAATATTACGGTCGAATTCCCTCTCCATCTTCTCACGCCCCCTCTTACCCATGGCTTTACGTTCATCCGCGCTCATGGCAAGGAATCTCCCGACAGCGTCGATGAGACCGGCTCTGTCTCTCTCCTTTATAAGGAAACCGGTCACACCATCCTCCACCGCCTCCATGCAGCCATGACGGAGAGTTGTAATTACCGGACGCGCGGTGGCGGCGGCCTCAAGCACCACGTTCGACATCCCTTCCGGATAATAGGTGGGATGTATTAGACATGCAGCCTCACGGATGTAAGGGCGTACATCTTTCTGCTGGCCATGATACACCACCACACCTTTGCGGTTCAAGTCATCAAGCTCTTTCTCATAACTCTCCTCGCAGTCTCCGAGTATATGGAACTCCACATCATCCCTCACCCCTCTGAAATATTCAGCGGCGGCGAAATAATCCTCGATCCCCTTCTCCTTCATCACCCTTGAAATGAAGAGAAACCTTACAGGCCCACCCTCCGGATAAGGGGATTTTACAAAACGGCTCAGATTTACCCCTGAGCCGGGTATGATTCTGCGTGGGGCCTTCGTCACATCATGCGATATGAAGAATTTCTCATTCCCTCTGTTCTGGAAAAAGATACAGGCGGCTTTTCTCATAGAAGCCCTGTAGAGAAGAAGTGTCAGTTTCTGCAGCACTCCGGGATTCTCCACCGCGCTCCCCAGCCCGGTGATGTTTACAATATAGGGCACCCCGGCTCTCTCGCAGGCCAACCCGCCGTAGACATTGGGTTTTATAGTGTAAGAGAGCACCACATCGGGCGCCACCTCCTTGATTAGTCTCCGGTAATGGATAAGCAGCTTGAGATCTGTCAGAGGGTTCATCCCCCTGCGGTCGATACTGGTGTACACCACACGGCACCCTATACCGGCGATCTCATCTCCGCGTTTCCCTTCAGGCACAGATACCACAACTTCATATCCTTGTGCCACAAGAGCCTCCAGAACTTCCTTTCGGAAGCTCAGAAGGCCCGTCTCTTTATTAGCCAATATCAGTACGCGCATCTTCAATCAATTGTCAAGTGCCTCATATTTTGAATGTTTGCTTATGAACTCCGGCACAATCCTCTTCATCATCCTCACAATCTCCATATCGTCGGCCACGGCGAGCGAATCAATCAGTGTCTGCACCTGCAGCGACACCTCGTCATAATCCTGCTCCCTCACTTTGGCTATCTTGATTTTAGGATGGAAAGTAGGCAATGTATGCTCTTCGTTGTTGAGAAGCTCCTCATAAAGTTTCTCACCATCACGGAGTCCTGTAAACACAATCTTCACATTCCTTGCCCCGCTCAGGCGAATCATTCGCTGGGCCAGGTCGGCTATCTTCACCGGCTGCCCCATGTCGAAAACGTATATCTCCCCCCCCTGGCCTATCGTTCCGGCCTCAATCACCAGCTTGCAAGCCTCGGGAATGAGCATGAAATACCTTATTATGTCAGGATGGGTCACAGTCACCGGACCCCCTTTCCTGATCTGCTCCTGGAAAATGGGTATCACCGAGCCGTTGGAGCCAAGCACGTTGCCGAACCGCGTGGTCACGAAACGCGTCTCCCCGTCGAGTCTGCCATCCTTTATGGCCCTGTCCATACTCTGCACATATATCTCGCAGATACGCTTGGAACAACCCATCACATTTGTAGGATTCACAGCCTTGTCGGTAGATACCATCACAAACTTCTTGGTGCCGTACTTACGGGCCAGGTCAGCCAGAATCTTCGTACCCTTCACATTGTTTGAGACACTCTGGTAAGGGTTATCCTCCATCATGGGCACATGCTTGTATGCAGCCGCATGGAACACATAGTCGGGATGATACTTCTTGAAGATACGCTCCATATACACCTCATCGGCAATGCTCGCCACTAAAGTCTCGGCCTTTATATGGGGCCATTTCTCACGCAGCAGCAGCCTTATGTCGTGCATCGGTGTCTCGGCCTGGTCAATCAATATGAGCTTCGAGGTGCCGTAAGAGGCGATCTGGTTCACCATCTCGGAGCCGATACTTCCGGCCGCTCCCGTTATCATCACCACCTTATCATGCAGAAGATTCAAGGCCGCCTCCATATCAATCATGATTCGGTCGCGTGGCAGAAGATCCTCCACATTCACAGGCTGTATGTCATTCAACGAGAAATCCTCCTTCCCTCTCCACTCGCGGGTTTTTGACAGCACATGAATCTTGATTCCGCCGTCGATAAGAGTGTTCACCACCGGTTCATTGTCACGCAGCAGATCCATCACGGCGGGAGCCACTATAAGGTTTGTGGCACCCTTTATCTGCATAAGGTCAACAAGTTCGGAAGTGAATGGATACATCCTCATTCCGTACATACGCCGGCGCACCTCCTCCGGATTCTCACTCACCAACCCCACAAATTTGAAGGGAGAGAGAATCGAGGATGTCAGATTCTTGGATAGCGACTCACGGTCCTCCTGGGCGGTGAGAAGAAATGCGCGGCTTCTTATGTCGGGATGCAGGAATTTCTCATATACATTCTTGGCAATCAACCTTATGAGCCACATGCACACAATCACCACCACCCCCACGGCAATGATCTCAACGAGTTCAAACCTCACCCACCATTCCCTCGGCCCCACGAAGAGCTGCACCAGGAAAATGATAAGGATAGCTGTCACCACAGCCTGGCTCACCCTGATAATATCCGACAGCGAGGAATACCTTATCACCCCGTCATAGGTATGGAAAAACTTGAAAGTAACGAGGAAACATACCAGAAACACCCCTAACGTCCACACCAAGGGCACGAAGAGTTCGAGCAACTCTTCCGAGCCACGGTTGACAAAGAACGCGAGCAGGGCTGCCATAACCACAAAGCTGCAGTCAAGCAGGACGATGCTCCAGTATGGCAAGGCACTTTTCGAGAAGTACCATCTTATTAGATTTTTCAGCGATTTCATATTATACCTTTACCGGCTTTGGAACTGTCCGCATCCCCGGGGAGAGAGGAGAACATACAGACTCCCCGGGAAGGCTATAAGCGAGGTTAGATATGCAAAATTACAACTATTTTTCATATAATCCCATATCATAGGAAAAAATTCAAAAAAAGTTTAATTAATTCCCCCTTGATTTTGCGGTCACAATCCTTTTTTGTATTTTTGCATCAAAATTTGTGCTCAGGATTTTTCAGGGCACTAAAAGTTTATACAAAACATGGTAGATTACAAGAAACTTGGCCTTGTCAACACAAAAGAGATGTTTGCCAAGGCTGTGCATGGCGGTTATGCCATCCCCGCATTCAACTTCAACAACATGGAGCAGCTC
>CANPMT010000050.1 GCA_947575235.1 uncultured Porphyromonadaceae bacterium | reverse complement strand
GAATGATGAAAATTCAGCAGGAGCCACAGTCATGACCGCACTATCGGTAAGTCAGCACTACATTGATATATGTTTGGTTTGTTAAGTTATCCCGGATCGACGGGCGACATGTGTATGTTTTCAAGACACTCCTTATCAGTGACCTTGCATCCGCTCACGGCATAATAGAGCATGAACAGTTCGCAGATAAGAGCGATTGTCCACGTCCATTGCCAGTTGCCCAGTTCATCAGACATGAATCCCTGCAGCACAGGGAAGACAGCGCCTCCGAACACACCCATCATGAATACGCCAGAGGCTTTCGATGTGTACTTGCCGAGACCGGCAATCGCCAATGTGAAAATACATCCCCACATGACAGAGTGGCAAAGACCCACTGACACCAGAATCCAGAGATTATCGGTAATCATTGCCGTGATAATAAGAGCTGACGCAATCACTGTCATGGCAATGAGCATCTTGCGGGGAGGAATATTATTGAAGAAACTGAATATGAGACGGCCCACCATCATGCCTCCCCAGTAGAGGGTGGCGAGAAGAGCGGGTATCCCTAAATTCAGACCGGCGACAACAATATGCTGCAGACCGAAAAACTTCAGGGGGTGTCCCTGTTCGATAAGCTGCATGGCGTGCAGATTGACATTGACTCCGACCGACACCTCAGTTCCCACATAGAAGAATATCGCGAGCACTCCGAGTGTGAGATGACGGAACGACCAGACGCTGCGCGGCAACTCCTCACCCTCCTCGCTGCGTGTCCCCTTGATGTCGGGGAGGGAGAGGGTGGAGGTGATAATCAGGGTGAGCAGGATGCACCCGGCAATAATAAGGAACGGCACCAGAAGCTGTCCCGGCTGCACGGATTCAAATGCCACACCTGCGAAGATCACACCTGTAACAAAGAAAGGTGCCACCGTGGTGCCTATCGAATTGATTGCGCAAACAATGTTCATACGTTGCACAGGCTGTGTGCCGGGGAGGTCGTAAGCGGCCACATAGGGATTGATCACGACCTGCAGCAGAGCTGCCGACGTTCCCATGAGGAAAGATCCGGCCAGGAACACGAAATAACCCCATGGGATTATATCTTCGCCTATTGCCACAGAGAGGTCGGGGAAGTCGGTGGCCACCCATGATGACAGCGAGTAAAGCACCAGACCGGCAGTCATGATGCCGAGGGCCCGCAGCAGTGTCACCTTATATCCCTTCGAGTTTATCCATTTGCCTCCCGTGCTACTGTTGACCAGATATCCGAGAAAGAAGAAGAAGGATATCATGGTGGTGAGAGTGTTGCGAAGAGCGTCAGTATGTGAAAGGAAAGCCACTTTCATGGGACCCTGGAACTGTCCGTTGACAGTGGTCAGGAATCCCACGATAAAGTAGATGAAGGTCAACACCACAAATGGGCCGAGTGTATTGTTTTTTCTAACCTCGTTCATCGGTGGTATATATTAAGTGGAGTGTCAGATAATTGTCTCAAGGGTTGCCATTGCTCCCTTATCCTTTATGGCCTCGACCATGCGGAGGTAGAGGTTGACAAACTTCTCCGATTTCTTCAGGTCGGCCGCCGATATGGCGCTCACCCCGAGGAAATCGACAGGATTGTCACTGGCAATCATAACCTCATCCTCAGCTGTGAGCCAAGGTTCGGCCACCTCAAATCTCTCACCGTTGTCATCAGTCTTATACTTCAGATAATGGCGGTAAGCAGCGATAAGGTAAGCCATACGTGTAAGGTCTTTATCATCGCGCACCATCTTGATGAGATTGGGCACTATATAGACCGGGAACTTGGATACACCGTCGAAACAGAGTCTTGACACCTGGTCGCTCACGCTACGGTTGCCGAAGCGTTCGATGAGTGTCTGTTTATACTTCTCAAGGTCGGTATTGCCCGGTGCCGGCACGTATGGTGTAATGTCAATATCCATGAACTCCTTTACCAGAGTGCTGATCCGTTTGTCGTGCATGGCATCATCAACCTTTCTGTAGCCGCTGAGGAATGATGGATAGGAGAGGAGTGTGTGCGAGGCATTGAGCAACGAGAGTTTCATATTCTCGTATGCAGTGACATCATCGGTGAATTCCACGCCCACCTTCTCCCATTCAGGGCGTCCGTCGGCGAATTTATCCTCGATTACCCACTGAATGAAATCCTCGCAATATACAGGAGCCTTGTCATCAGTGCCATTCTCACGGTTAAGACGAACTACATCGTCGGGCGTGGTGGCGGGAGTGATACGGTCGACCATACTGTTAGGGAACGTCACATTCTTCTCAGCCCATTCCGCGAGTTCGGGATCCTGGGCTTTAAAGAACGACATGAATGCCTTGCGTGTGGTGTTGCCGTTATGCTGGAGGTTATCGCATGAGAGTATGGTGACAGGTTTGCCGTTATCCCTCATGCGTTTGCGCAAGCCCTCTGCCACAAATCCGAATGCCGTGACAGGATCGGAGGGATTGGCGATATCGTGAGCTACGGGATTGTTATGTAGGATGAATTCTCCCGTCTCCTTGTCGATGTTATATCCCCCCTCAGTTATTGTAAGAGTGATGATTTTTGTGTCGGGCGAGGCGATAGCGTCGATTACCTTCCCCGAATAATCGACACCGTTGATAAGATTAACGAGAGATCCTATATCAAATACCTCGTCCTTACCATCCCGGCCACAGACGGTGAGTGTGTACATTCCATCCTGAGAGGAGAGTTTCTCATAGAGTGGTTTATCGCCGGGGAGGAGCATGACGCCGGTAATACCCCAGTTGCGTTGCGAAGGATTCTCGGCCAGAAGGCGGTTTGTATAGAATTCCTCATGGGCACGGTGAAAATTGCCGACACCGATGTGCACTATCCCGGGCTTAACCGTGATGCGGTCGTAAGTAACCGGATTTAATGTCCTTTTCATAGTTATAATTGGTTATATGTAAATGATTGAGAGTGCGATTATAATTCAGGTATTCAGAAGTAAAGTCGTGCGGAGTCAGTGAGGAGAGGAGGAGAGAAATCCGGGTCAGGGGTTGCCTGACTCCGGATGGCTCACTATGTCAAGCCAATACTTAGGCTTAACTTTATATTTCTTGACGTGTCCCTTGCGGGAGACCTCAATCTCAGGATAAGGACTGGTTTCCTCCACAGCGTCGGGATAATATTCCGCTGTTGTTCCGACTGAGTCAGCGAAGTGGTAATACCGGTTGGCCATAGAGCCCTCGATGTCGAGGTTGCCGTAAAGGAGGAGAGCAGGCATACCTGCAAGGTCGGTGTCGGAAGGATATCCGGCAAGACGATATTTGGGAGGTTCCACATTAGGATCAGTGTCTATTCTGAATATGGAGCCGCTGACAGTGTCGACGATGCACATCACCGGAATCCATCCCTGTCTGAGCGTAGGCTCAAGGGTGGAAATCTCAGTAGTGCGTAAAGAATCGAGCATAGAGCTCTCTACATCCGAGAGATAATTCACTGCATAGATTTTTCCATTGTCGATATAGAAATATGAGCCGTCGCCGACAGTCCAACCTCTCCATCCCTCCTCATGCCATAATGAATCATGGGCAGTCTTGACAACATTTTTCAAAGAGTCATCGACAATCTTATCGTAATACTTCACCATCGTTGCGGAATCCTCGATATTCTTAAGTGGATAAGGGCGTTGGATGGGGTAGGACACGATGGCTGCAAAAGCGGCCGGAGAATCATTGATGATGGCTTTTGCCACCGGCTGCACCTGTTGAGGCAACGAGTCAGGGTTGACCGTGGGCGCGTCCGCTTTGTCACGTTTGCCTGAGCAAGAGAATAAGGCTCCGGCGCATAGCGAGAAGGCGAGGATGGGAAGAATATGTGATTTGCTATTCATTTTTCAGAGATTGTAATTGAACTAATAGATAGAACGGAGAGAAACACGTATTATTAGTGGCGGAGGCTACGGGATGAAGAGATATTCAAACTCCTCGATGCGTCGGTTTTTCAGTCCTGTGAGCGTTTTCCCTCCTGATTTGCTATGCGACAGATAGGAAGCCTTTATATCCTCCACCACGCGTGTGCCGGCTTTCAGATTCTTGTATAGACTTGACTTTGCAACAGTTCCGACACCACAGTTATAAGCCAATGCGGCCAAAAGGAGTGAGTCTTTACCGAAACTGCGATAGTTGGCACAAAGTTTTGTGAGGTCTTTTCTCAGAAGAGCATCCGCCTGCTCAAGGGTAAGTTTCTGATTTTTCTTGTACCCCTCGCCTGCGAGGATCTTATGGCCGTATCCGATAAACTGTCCTTTGTTGTAATGCATACCCTCATACTTCTTGATAATCTCCACGGCCTTCTCGAAGAGGGGGCTATAGGTGGTTGATGAGGATGAAGAGGCCATCGCTAAAACTGAATAGCCGATTGTAAGAATCAACCCTACGCATAAGGCCCAGAACAATTTTCTGAGATTGCTTGTGCATCGGGTTTTATTTTGAATTGCTTTCTCCATAGGTTGTATTTTAAGGGGACTGATGTTCAAGGCACGTCGAAGCATTCGTGCCACCCAATTCTTAAAACAATAGAAAGCGGTCAAAAGTTGGCCGCTTTCTTTATTTTAGCGGTGAGAGCAGCGATAAAGGCTGCGGCTCCGCAGAGACAAAGGAGAAGCTGGGTGGTGTGCATTGTGTTGCCCAGGCCTACAATCGGCGAGACAATGCCACCGAAGAGGAAACCGGAGGCTCCGAAAATAGCGGAGGCGGTGCCCACCATCTGACGTCCCTCATCCATGGCAAGAGTCGTGACAGAGGTGAGAATGAACCCTATGGATACCAAGACCAGGAATGTGAATGTCTCGTAAGGCCAGAAAGATGATGATAGAAGCACTGCCACCACCTGTAGCAAAGCGGAGGCGAGCACACCCGTAGTTCCGGCCAAAGCGGCATTGTTCATGCTCTTGAACTTAAGCGAGAGACCTGAACCTATGGCGATGCCGATGGCATTGACTCCGAAGATAATGGAGAACTGCAGTTCAGAGAAGCTGTAAATATTCTGCACAATGAAGGATGCGGAGGAGATGTAAGAGAACAGTACTCCGCAAGTGAAGGCGTAGAGCACCACGTAGATTACAAAGAGTCTGAGCCGGAAAATTTCGGGAAATTTCTTCAGCAGACTGGCCACGCTCCCCTTGTAACGGCGTTCACGCAGATGGGATTCACGGAATATGAGGCACAGCAACAGAATTACAGCGCCTATCGAGAATAGAATCCAGAAAATTCCTTGCCATCCCACGGCAGCCGAGACAAGACCACCGATAACGGGAGCTGTTACGGGTGCTACGCCATTTACGGCACCGATGATTGCCAGCATCTTGGCCAGTTCGCGTCCGGAGTAACAGTCGGTCGCTACCGAACGTGAGAGCACGATGCCTCCGGAACCTCCTAACCCCTGCAGGAAGCGGCATAAGTTGAAGAACTGGATAGTGGGGGAATAGATAGCGGCAATGGTGGAGACTGCGAAGAGCACCATTGCTGAAACCAGCACGGCCTTACGGCCATATTTGTCGCTGAGCGGACCGAAAAAGATCTGGCCTACAGCCAGACCGAGCATACTGGTGGCCAGACCCATCTGAACCTGAGTGGCTGTGGTATTGAAAATCTCAGCCATCGAAGGTAGTGTGGGAAGATACATGTCGGTCACAAACGGACCGAATGCCGAAAGCATTCCCAGAAACACTACCAGAAAAAGGTAATATCTTTTACCAAACTGTGACATTATTAATAAACCTTAAAATTTGTGCAAAGTTACCAAAAATATTTACCATGAACAAAAATAAACCGACTGTTACAAAAGAATTATAACAGTCGGTGATTGGTTATTGCTTCACAGGCAACGGTTTATTTGCCAGTGGTATTGTTTATTGTGGCAGAGATCCAGCTGAAGAGGTCGTCAAGGTTGTAATCGCCAGAGTGAGGACGGTTCCATGGGAGAGCGAAGTTGACGTTCTTTCCGCTGTTTTTCAGTTTAGTGGCCAGATTAATGGGCACAAGGAAAGATGTGTCGCGGTCTTTGGCTCCGTGGCGGATATACCAGTTCTGAGCTACAGTGGCATGGTCAGTGCCGATGTAATTCATTGGATTCATCACCTCGACTCTTCTCACCATATCCTTGTCAAGAGATGCCTTGTCGTTATGCAGACGGTGGCGCAAGCTGAAGTCGGTGAAATTGGCAGCCTCCCCCTTCTCATTGCCGAAGACTTTATTCTCGGGGGAGGGGGTTTCGATAAGCACCCCCATCTGGTCAAATGCAGGTGGTGTCTTAAGTGGTGTCATCGTGGCAACATAGCTGAGGTATTTGTCAAGGTCAAGGGCTGTCACGAAATCAGACGTCTTGTTGAAGCGCGGTGCATTCCCCGGTCCGAAAGATGGTGCCTGTCGACCGTCATCGCCCATCGGGCGCCCTTGGCCGAACTCGTCAGGACGACCGTTGCCGGGACCGCCGGGTTTACCCTGAGGCGCGTTGATTGAGGATGGTCCTCCCATCGGACCGAATTTATCCTGATAGAAGGTAAATCCGATAGTATCGGGTATCTCGCATCCCTCCTCAAGCGCCTTATGGGCAGAAGCCATGAGGAACTTCTTGATGTAATCTTTATAATTGGCAGATGTGAGGGGTGTGCCATCATCCTCTCTCAGGCCAAGTGAATCAATGTAAGCCGGACATTCGGCAGCCAACTCATCAGAAATGACAATCTGATCGGCCGAGAGATTCCTGACACCGGTGTTGGTGCATCCATAGAGCCATTCATACTCCATGTCGGCATGGTTGAGGTCGGTGATAGGACAGTAGCATATTGCCGCGAAAACATCATCACGTGCCTCAGCAGCCCCCATTTTCTTAAGGGCAGCCTCATAGTCGTGGCAATTGCCAGTTGAACCGAGCAGACTTGACATGGCACCGCCGGCGCTTGTGCCGTCGGTGAAAATCAATTCCGAACTGCCGGGGATAACGGCGTCATTATAGCGCAGGTACCTCACGGCAGCCTTTAGGTCGAGCAGACCGTTGGGAGCTGTGCCGGTATAGATGGTTTTGCCGTCACGCTCAATAGTTGAGTTGGAGCCTCTCGAGCCCGGGATACATACCACGTATCCCTCCTTCAGGGCACGTCCTGTGGCGTCGGAGGGTGAAGGAGCCTTGGCGGTAGAGGCCATATAGCCACCCACGTAGGTACGCAGGAGAATCGGCACCTCCGGAAGGTCGGCCAATTTTTCCGGCACATATATGTTGAGTGTCTGATAAGTGGAATCCTCAACATTCTTCACATAGAATATCCCTTCGTATGCCTTGAAAGCCACATTCTCGCCATCAGGCATTGTAATCTCACCCTGCGTGAAAGCCGCAGGGTCGAAAGCCAGAGGATCAGATTTCGCCACGCCCGGAAGGGCAGAGGCACCCAATATCAGTGATGCCATCAGATATTTCTTTATCATGATTTTATTCAATAAGATCTTTAATTACTTCATGCATATTCTCGGTAAAGGGGATAGTGCGGGCAGCCGTCTCTCTCGGACCATGGGGATAGTCAGAATTAAGACGTATCAAAGTGGCATTAGGATTTCCTAATACAATACGCTCGAAGGGGAAACGGATTATCCCGGGAGTGTTGTAGCCGATTCCAAGTTCGATGAGCACTACATTGCCATGGTCGGCATAGCGGTTCATGAACTCCTCATATCTTGCGGCTGCCTCCTCCCAGGCTTTATCCTGCACGAAAAACTGGTTTTTGCGCACGTGCACATCCATCGGGCCTCCGCAAACAGGACATACCGGCAGATATTTGCTGTCGACAGTCATATCATGCGAATGTTCGAGAATCTCCTTCACCGTCTCCTTGTCGGAATACACCTTAGGATGACATCCGACGGCACACTGCATGAGGCCATAGTCGCCTTGCACTTCAAAGATTCTGTCTTCGGCAAATCCTGCTTTGAGGAATTGTCCGTCGACATTAGTTGTGATAACGAAGTAGGGTTTCCCTTTCACCAGGTCAAAAAGCTCCTTATAGAGAGGGAAGGCGTGAGGCTTGAAGCGGGCGTATTGGATATGGCGCGCCCATCTTGCCCAACGTTCCTCCTCAGTGGGAAATTCATGAAAACTGGATGAGTAAAGATCGGGGAAACCATATTTCTCGATATAATCGGCAAACTCCTTCCGGAAAGCCGGACCCGAGTAATCGAGTCCGGCCGCGGCGGAGAGGCCGGCACCGGCACCCACAACCACAGCGTCGGCCGCCGCTATTTTCTGTTTGGCTTTCTCAATTCTATCCTTAAAGTCAGTCATAGCCTAATAGTTTTTTGTATAAAGCGAGGTCCTGATCCTTGAAGACATTGAATACGATTGCCGAAAGGGTGCAGTCAGGCTGTTCTTTGAGATAATCGAGCACAGTTGCCACAGCGATTTCGGCAGCCTTGGCTTGCGGAAATCTGAATTCACCGGTAGAGATGCAGCAGAACGCGATCGACTCAAGGCGATGCTCAGAGGCGAGCTTCAGGCAGTTGCGGTAACAGTCGGCGAGCAGTTTGCACTCCTCTTCCGTAGGATAAGGGCCATAGATAATAGGCCCCACAGTATGGATTACCCACTTTGCGGGGAGATTATAGCCGTGGGTAATCTTGGCCTGCCCTGTGGGCTCCTCATGCCCCTGATGGCGCATGATGTGCTCACATTCCTCACGGAGCTCCATTCCGGCGGCTGAGTGTATGGCATTGTCGATACACTTATGCAGAGGCACGAAACATCCTAACATCTGAGAATTGGCGGCATTCACGATCGCGTCGACGTCGAGGCGCGTGATATCGCCTTGCCAGAGGCGCAGACGCGGGTAGATGGGTGATTGAGGGATTGTGTCAAGGTGCACCACCCCTTTCTCCTCACGCTGGCGCGAAAGCTCCTCATCCTGCAGACGCAGAGTCTCCTCATCGATAGGGTAAGGGGCTCTTACATTCATGAGCGCGCGCAGAAGATTGCGTTTATCCTCGATAGAGTCAGGCACCGCAATATTAGAATACTCCGGACGCTCGCTGAGGAGCGTCCGAAGTAACGTATTCAGTCTGTCATTTTCAGAAATCATAATGAACCAGAGTTGGAGGTGTTGTGCGGAGGTCGAAATAATCGGCAGATTCCGCCGGGAGACGCAGATATACAAGATCCTTGTATGTCTTGTAGAGGTGAGGCAGAACGGGATTCGAATCATAAATCTCGCGTTGCACCTCATCGGGGATATCAAAATCGATAGTGCCCGATACCCTTGCGAAAGAAGCGCCTTTCAAATCAAGGATAGCCACATTCGGGTTCTGACGGAGTTGGGCATAGACCTCCTTCTTTGGAGAAGTGGCGAAATATATGTCGTTGCCGTCGATTTTCATAATCTGGAAAATCCTTACATGCGGTTTCCCGTCGACCGAGGTTGCGAAAGCCACCTCCTTATTTTTCTGGAAAATTTCCAAAAGATGTTGATCCATAATAAATCCTCCTATTATTAGTAACCGATTGTGAAACGTTCGTAATGGTGAGCAGGGTCAGCGAGCTCATCCACCATAGCTTTGGCGTAATCCTCGACAGAGATGAAACTGTTGCCATCCTTGTCGAAAATCATATCATCCTTTCCGAGACGATATACACCTGTGCGCTTGCCGGGACCTTTGGCACCCATATCGCCGAGATTTCCGGCAGGAGAGAAGAAGATCCAGTCGATATCCTTTTCAGGCATAAGAGTATTGAGATAGAATTCTCCGAGCGACTTCACACCGGGGAGCCATTCAGCCGGGAGAGTGCCGGTGTCGACGAGGCGAACGCCCGGTTTTACAAACAATGTTCCGGCGCCGCCTACGATAAGGAGACGTTTTACGCCAGCCTTTTTGGCAGCTTCGAGAATCTTGGGATAGTTGGTGAGGGTCTCCTCATAGATGTTGGGATTTGCCCAACCGGGGTTGTAAGCGCTTATTACTGCCTCGAATCCCTTGAGGTCGGCTTCAAGAGCCTTCTCGTCAGAGACGTCGACTTTCTTCACTGTGAGGTTGGGGTTCTGGATTTTCACCTTTTCAGGATGGTTTACGAGAGCCTCGACTTTGTAACCACGGTTGAGAAGTTCGTTGAGAATGGCGGAGCCTACGAAACCGCTCGCGCCGATAAGTGCTACTTTCTTGTCCATATGTATTTTATAATTTTGTTATTTGTTTTTTGAATATCAAATCGTTTACTATTAATACCAAGAAAGAGGGTCAAAAGTTTATAAGGATTGTTCCATAAAATCAGCTTCAGTATCTAACCTGCAGGTAAGTATTGAAGATAATCAGATAAAGAGAGGGGGAGGACAAATTAAGGAATTAACATTATTTAATAATTTACTTTCAAGTATTATTCTTACTTTTGTAGAGTAAAAGGACTTATAAACGAATATAGAGATGGAACGTAATTTCAATAAGAACGAACTTCATCCTGACTGTCCAATCAGGAATATACTCAACCGGATCAGCGACAAATGGACTCTGTTAGTGCTGTACACACTGAACGGCAGGGGGCCTATGCGGTTTAAGGAGCTCTCGTCAGAACTCGACGACATCTCGCAGAAGATGCTTGTCACGACACTCCGTACGCTTGAGACAGATGGTTTCATAACGAGAAGGGTCTATGCGGAAGTTCCGCCGAGGGTTGAGTATGAACTGACAGAGCGTGCGGAATCCTTGTTTCCGATTATTGACAACCTTATAAAATGGGCCAAGGAGCATATGGATGAGATATTGCTTGACCGCACCAAGGCACTCTCGGGGAATTCACATTAATATAAGGCAGAGGATCTGGATTGCGCCCGGAAAGTGGTGGGCGCCATGCCGGTATGCTTTTTAAAGAATTTGCAGAAAGCGGCCATTTCCGAGAAGTGGAGTTCGGCTGCAATCTCCTGAACCGACATTTTCGAGTCTTTGAGTTGCGAAATGGCTCTTTGAAGAATTTCATCGCGTATCACAGCGTATGGAGTCTTTCCGAGCCGGGCTTTCACGACCCTTGCCAGATGCTTTGAGGAGATGCAGAGCCTCTCGGCATAGAAATCGATGCGGTGCTCAGTCTTGTAATATCTCCACACCAACTTCAGGAAACTGCGAAGGATAGTATCCTGCCTGTTCTCCACACTCTCCGTTTCATACGGATTCCGGCTATGACTGTGGGTGATATTACCGGTTTCGAGCATGAAGCTTCGGAAATATGTGCGGCATAATTCATTGCGGTAATAATGGGCGGTGTTTTCAAGAGCATCCCCTAAAAGACTTAGCTGACGCTTCAGGATATCCGTCTCAACTGAGGATAGGGATAGCAGTGGGATGGCGTGACGGTCTTTGAACGATTCGGAATCGGTGGGTTTAAGGCCGTTGAGCGATTCATTCGTAAACTGGTAATTCGGGAAGAGGCACCATGCCTCGATGTCTTCAGAGATATCGAGGAAAGAGATAGGTTCCCACACCAGCATATCAATGAAATGATTTGATTCGACACGTGTGAGCCGTGAGCCGTTTTTAAGAGAGACTCCGCCATTAGTGACAAGCATGAAAATGCGGCATTCGCTCACTGAGAGGTTGTTGAGGTTTCGGAACTTTGCAGGCCCGACCAGCAGCACACGGTCGGGAATAGACTCTGACTCGGGGAATTTTGCTATTAATTCTGAAAGGGTCATATGGAAAGGTTTTGAGTAAGAGGGGGGAGGAGTGCTTTGTTAACAGCTGCAAAATTAGCACTAATGCGCAGATTGGAAAATAAAAAAGGTGAAATTTATCCGTGACTGCGCAATTATGCGTATTTTGGACAATAATAAGTCCGTAGGATATAAGCGATAGATATGATAATGGGTGTAATTTTGCGAAGTTTTTCATAATTACCGGTCATTATCATATTTTATGTTTTATAATAATTATATCTTAGCGATTGCCCTGGCCGGCCTGACACTGACATCATGTGGGAAAGGCGACGGGCAGCAGAGAGAGGATAAGCCCCAGGAATATCCTCTGATGGCTGTGCATCCGGAAGATGCGAGTCTTTCAGTGAAATACACGGCCGTACTTGAGGGACGTCAGGACGTTGAAGTGCGTCCTGAAGTATCAGGTCTGATAACCAAAGTGTGTGTTGATGAGGGAGCCAAGGTGAGAAAAGGCCAGGTTCTGTTTGTCATTGACCAGGTGCCTTACAGGGCGGCCCTTCAGAAGGCTCAGGCAGCCGTGGCCACAGCTGAGGCAAATCTGGCAAATGCCAAACTGAGTCTTGAGGGTAAGGAGGAGCTTTTCAAGGAGAAGGTAATCTCCGACTTTGAGCTGCGCACTGCCCAGAACGCCTATCGCAGTGCCGAGGCGGCGTTGCAGCAGGCCAAGGCAGAACAGCGCACAGCAGAGAACAATCTCTCATACACTGAAGTGAAGAGTCCGGTTGATGGCACTGCCGGCATGTCATCGTTCAGGATAGGAGCCTTGGTAAGCCCTACGATGGCTGATCCCCTGATTACGGTTTCCGACAATTCCCAGATGTATGCCTACTTCTCCATGGCAGAGAAACAGGCTCTTGAGATGACATCGAAATATGGTTCGCTCGACGAGGCCATCAAATCATTCCCCCCTATCAGGCTTGAGCTCAAGGATGGCCAGATATATGGCGAGGAGGGTAGGATAGACGTTATCAGCGGAATGGTTGACAAGACCACCGGCACAGTATCGTTGCGTGCCAATTTCCCCAACAAGAACGGGCAGCTTCTGAGCGGTGGTTCAGCAAACATAATCATGAATTATGACCAGCCCTCAGTTCTGGTGATTCCCCAGGAGGCCACTTACGAGATACAGAACAAGATCTTCACGTATAAGGTGGTTGACGGCACCACAGTATCCACTGCAATCGAGGTGTTTAAAATCAATGACGGGAAGGAATATATTGTTCTCTCAGGCTAAGCTGAGGGTGACACTATCGTTGCCGAGGGTGCGGGTCTGCTCAAAGCCGGCACGAAGGTAGTTGCAGCGAAGAGTAAAAAAGCCTCGGAGGCGACTCCAGGGGAGGAGAATAAAAATCAGGAGGATAAGAAATGAATATAAAAAGATTCATTGACCGTCCGATACTCTCGATTGTGATTTCGGTGGTGATCGTGGTGGCCGGAGTGATAGGATTGTTCGCGCTTGCAGTAGAGCAATATCCCGACATAGCTCCACCAACCATCAGGGTTTCCACCACCTACAGCGGAGCTAATGCCGAGACGGTGCAGAAGAGTGTGATTGTGCCATTGGAGGAGGCTATAAACGGTGTGGAGAACATGACCTACATGACCTCCACGGCAAGTAACACCGGCAGTGGCGATATCACGATTTACTTCAAGCAGGGTAGCGACGGCGATATGGCAGCTGTGAACGTACAGAACAGTGTGTCTACGGCCACAGCGCTGCTTCCTGCAGAGGTGACCAAAATCGGTGTCACCACCCGCAAGCGTCAGAACAGTACGCTGATGGTGTTCGGTCTCTTCAGTCCTAACGGGGAATATGATGAGACTTTCCTCACCAACTACATGAATATCAACATCAAACCCGGCATCCAGCGAATTTCCGGTGTAGGTGAGGTGAATGTGATGGGTGGCGCGTATGCCATGCGCATCTGGCTCAAACCAGACGTCATGGCGCAGTATGGGCTTGTGCCTGATGATGTTACGGCGGCTCTGTCAAGCCAGAATATCGAGGCGTCGACAGGCGCCATAGGCGAGGATTCGGAGAATGTGTTCCAGTATACCCTCAAATATCGTGGCCGACTTGAAGAGGAGAGCGAGTTTGAGGAGATCATCATCAAGGCATTCGACGACGGCCGTGTGCTGCGGCTCAAGGATATAGCTGATGTTGAACTCGGGGCCCAGAGTTACGCATATAAGGGATTTGTGAACGGATTGCCCGGTGCGACGTGTATGATCAACCAGATTTCGGGATCTAACGCGAATGAGATTATCATCAATATAGAGAAATATCTCCAGCAGGTGGAGAAGACATTGCCCGATGGTGTGGAGATGGTGGAGCTGATGAGTACGAAGACCTTCCTCGACGCCTCAATCGACAAGGTGATCGAGACTCTTCTCGAGGCGATTGTGCTTGTGGTGCTTGTGGTGTACTTCTTCCTTCAGAACCCGCGTTCGACACTTATACCGACAATAAGTATATTTGTGTCGCTTATCGGTACGTTTGCCGTTCTTTACATAGCGGGCTTCAGTATTAACCTTCTGACCCTGTTCGCATTGGTGCTCGCCATCGGTACGATTGTGGATGACGCGATTATCGTGGTGGAGGCTGTGCAGACCAAATTTGACGAAGGTTATCAGTCAACTTATAAAGCGGCTGTGGATGCCATGGGTGGTGTGTCGTCGGCACTTGTGACCTCAACGCTTGTGTTCATGGCTGTGTTTGTGCCGGTGTCGTTCATGGGTGGAACATCAGGTGTGTTCTATACCCAGTTCGGTATCACCATGGCCGTGGCCGTAGGTATTTCGGCGGTAAACGCTCTTACTCTCTCACCGGCGCTGTGCGCCCTTCTGCTGCGTCCTAACCAGATATTGAAGGATGGTGAGAAGCCGGAATTCTCCACCCGTTTCAGAATGGCGTTTGATGCCGTGTTCAAACGGATAGTCAACAAGTATGTGAGAGGTGTATTTGTATTCATCAAGCATAAATGGCTGGGATGGTCAGTGCTTGCAGTGGCATGCGGCCTTTTAGTATGGCTTATGAGCACAACCAAGACCGGTCTTGTGCCGAATGAGGATACGGGCACCATCTTCATGAGTTTTGACTCACCTGCCGGAAGCACTTTGGCCGAGTCGGAATCAATCATGCAGGAGATCCAGGCTGAATTGAAACAGCTGCCACAGATACAGAGTTTCAATATGGTGGCCGGTTTCGGTATGTCGTCGGGCAACGGTGCATCGCACGGTATGTTCATCATCAAGCTCAAGCCATGGGATGAGCGCACCGGAAAGAATGATAATGTAGATGCGATACGAAGTGAGATTTACCGTCGCACGGCGCATATCAAGAATGCGCGACTCTTTATCTTCGCACCCCCTATGATTCAGGGCTATGGTTCGGGCAACAGTTTCGATGTGTATGTTCAGGACCGCGCCGGCAAGGGATATGATGAACTGAGCACAGTCACCACCAACTTCATTGAGAAGCTCAACCAGCGTCCCGAGATAGAGATGGCACAGACCTCGTTCAGCTCAAACTTCCCTCAATACACTATTGATGTGGATGAGGCACAATGCCAACGCGCCGGCACCACAACAAGCGAGGTTCTCAATGTGCTCTCCGGTTACTTCGGCAGTATCTACGCATCCAACTTCAACCGCTTCACCAAGATATACCGCGTGATAATACAGGCACCCTACAATTACCGCGACGGCATGGAGGCGCTTGAGAATATATATGTGAAGACGAAGAACGGCATGGCGCCCGTGAGCCAGTTTGTCAAACTCACCAAGACCTACGGCGCCGAGTCACTGATGCGCTTCAACATGTTCTCCGCCATCAATGTGCAGGGTATGCCCGCAGCCGGCTACAGCTCAGGCGACGTAATCAACGCCATCAATGAGATAGCGGCCGAGACTCTCCCCACAGGTTACGGATTTGAGTATTCAGGCATGACGCGAGAGGAGGAGGAAGCAGGCAGCAGTAACACGACGGTGATAGTGTATGGCATATGCGTGCTCTTCATCTATCTGATTCTCTGTGCCCTTTACGAGAGTCTCTTCATTCCGTTGGCCGTGATTCTTTCAGTGCCCTTCGGACTTATGGGAAGCTTCCTGTTTGCCAAGCTGTGGGGGATTGAGAACAACATCTATCTCCAGACAGGTCTTATCATGCTTATCGGCCTGTTGGCCAAGACCGCGATTCTTCTCACCGAGTATGGCACAGAGCGCAGAAAGGCCGGTATGTCGCTTACAAAAGCCGCCATGTCGGCAGCTTCGGTGCGACTTCGTCCTATCCTTATGACAGCGCTCACCATGATATTCGGTCTGTTGCCGCTGATGTTTGCCACAGGAGTCGGCGCCAATGGCAACACATCTCTTGGTGTTGGTGTGGTAGGTGGTATGATCATAGGCACAATAGGGCTTCTGTTTGTTACACCGGCATTCTTCATCACCTTCCAGTATATAGAGGAGAGAGTGATGGGTAACCGTCGTAAAGAACGTGAAAAATTATCCTGAAAAATGAAAGCAGTTATTATATTACCAATAGCAGCGCTGATGACTCTCGGGCTTACCGGCTGTAATCTGTACAGCAATTACAGTCGTCCCGAGGGGTTGCCTGTGGAATCGCTCTACAGCGATTCCACCATGCAGGCGGGCGATTCGCTCGAATCGTTAGGTTCGATGCCCTGGCAGCGGCTGTTTACCGATGCTCCGCTTCAGCGTCTTATAAAGGAGGGCCTGGAATCGAACACCGATCTTCAGATTGCCATGCTACGCATAGATGAGGCGCAGGCCGGTCTTACGGCGGCCAAGTTGGCCTATCTGCCGTCGTTGACGTTCTCTCCAAACGGAGCGATAACGAGTGTTGACGGCAACAAGGCCAGCAAGACCTACGAGATACCGGTGTCGTTGAGCTGGGAGATAGACTTGTTCGGTAAGTTGCGCAATGCAAAGAAGGAGTCGCAGGCGCTTCTGCTGCAGCAGACGGCCTGTTCGAAAGCTGTAAAGTCGCAGCTGATCGCCTCCATAGCCAACAGCTACTACACGCTCCTCATGCTTGACGAGCAAATCAAGATAAGCGACAGCACGATTGAGATCTGGAAAGAGCAGGTGCGCACGATGGAACTCCAGCTCAAGGTTGGCGATATCCGCGAGAATGCGGTGAGCCAGGCGCGTGCAAATCTGAGCGGCCTTCAGGCCTCGCACAACACACTTCTCCGGCAGCAGAGGGAGGTGCAGAATTCACTATGCACTTTGCTTGGCACGACGCAGCGCGATATAGAGAGGTCGGGGCTTGATAGCCAGCAGTTGCCCGGCGATATAAAGGTAGGTGTGCCTCTGCAGCTACTCTCGCAGCGACCGGATGTGGTGCAGGCAGAGATGGCGTTGGCGGCGGCCTATTACGGCACCAACCAGTCGAGGGCAGCCTTCTATCCTTCGCTTACTTTAGGTGGGAGCGTAGGCTGGACCAATGCGTTGGGACAGGCCGTCTCGAATCCCGGAGGATGGCTTCTGCAGGCTCTCGGCAATCTGACACAGCCGATATTCCAGAGAGGGAAGCTGATATCGAATCTGCGTATCTCGAAAGATGAGGAACAGATTGCACTGCTGAATTACAGGCAGGCTCTCCTTAACGCCGGACAGGAGGTGAATGATGCCCTCTTCGCCATAGAATCATATGGCAATAATCTTGATTTCCACAAGAGTCAGAGTGAATCACTCGAGAGGACAGTGAAATCAAATGAAGTGCTTTTCCGCACCAATAACGCCACATATCTTGAGTTGCTGACGTCGCGTCAGCAGCTTCTCAGCTCGCGCCTCAATGAGGTGGCTGACAAGGTCAGTCAGTTGCAATCGATGGTGACGCTGTATGAAGCGTTGGGTGGCGGCGCCACGGAAGATTGAAACCTATTCCATTCATTTATATAGAGAGATCCGGCAATCAGCGTGATGTTGATTGCCGGATTATTTTTGGTGAGTCATATTTGTGTCTTTTTTAGACACAGAGAGTGTCAGAAGATAATCTGCAGACGGGCCTCAAGGGTGTTGACATGGCGTTTCTGCATCAGGTTCTCGACCTCACGGTCGCGGACGTTGGTGTAAGAGTAACGCAGACGAGCAATCATCCAAGAGTTGATGTAATAGTTGAAAGAGCAGCTTATGTCGTTGCTTATACCGCCCATCACTTTGGCACTGCGGTCGGAAGCGTTTACATAATCGTAGCCGAGCACTACCTCGAGCGACTTGGCCGCCGGCGTGGCGATACCACCTTCAGATGCACTATAGGTGTATTCATTGCCGAGAATCAGATAGCGGGCAAGACCATAGGCTCCGTGAGCGTCGTAAGAATTCAGACCATTCTTTCGGGCAACATTCATATAGTAATACTGTGCCTCGAGAGCGAATCTCTTCTTGATGAAGAGGAATTCAGGCGAGAGTTTGAAAGTGCCCTTGGCATCAGAGACGTTAGCCTGAAGAAGAGCCACGCTGCTTACCCTTGACGGGAAGTTGGTGGAGTAGGTTGCGGCTGTGTGGTCATCGGCGGTAGGTCGCATATAATTGAGCGAGATACCGAACTGTAGCACATCACCTGCGAAATGCTTGGGACGCCACACAAATCTTGTCTCGGCTCCCCATGCCTGCTTGCCGAGGGCGTTGGCTGTCTCTTTCATGGCATTCGCCTCACACAGAAGAGAGGTGGCTGAGAGGAACTGTTCATGATTATACTCATACATCAGGGCGAGAAGACGAGGATTTGAGAAGAAGAACTCGTTGCTTCGCGGTTCCTCAACCGAGGGCTTCATAGATGAGCTGGTTTCGGAGTTCAGACCGAACTGCGGGCAGAAATAACCGCCACGGAGAAGGTTTTTCTGGTCGAAGTCATATTCCAGATATATATCTTTCAGTCCGACCTTTCCATAAGCGAAACCGACATCAATCTTCGCCTTCCAGTTGCCATAAGATGCCTTTGCTCCAAGACGCACGTCAGGAATGGCGACACCATCGACAAACTTTTCATCACCGGCGGCTTCAGCGCCTGTATTGCCACCGAAATAAGCGTCGGCGTCGGCGAGGATACGGCCTGTGGGTTTAATTGAGAACTTCGGAGCTTCCTTTTCAGAATCCTGGGCAAAAGAGGGTAATGCGCAAAGAGCTAATGCAGCTAATGCAAAGACAGTGTGTTTCATAGTTTTGAGATTTAGTTAAGAGTGGAATGAGAGTTTATAAGGGAGGGAGAGGGGTGAGGAGAGAGGAAGAGATCAATCTTCATATACCGGAGTGGGAACGGGTGTTCCGGCAGCCACTTTTCCGGCCTTTTTCAGTTTTTTGAATTCAGCTTTGGCCTTCTTGAGTTGTTTCTCGAATGCAGGGTCGGCATGCAGACGGGCAACTGTCATGGCTCCGGTGAGACGTCCGGCATCCACGTCGCTCTGGAAATGATAGCCGCAAATCACACGGCTCTGACCCATCTCATAACCGCGTTCGAGAATCTCGTTCTGACGGTCGGGGTTGATTTCAGCGAGAACAAGCGCAGTTGCCCAGCCGATAGAGGTATGTCCCGAGGGGTAGGAGCCATTTGTGGAGAGTTCCTGCTGTTGTTCAGGGTTGCAGGTGTCTTCTCCATAGAAAGAGAAGGGACGCTGACGGTTGTAATAATTCTTCGCCTCGCGAGTGCCGAGATCGCCGGCATCTTCGCGCATTCCGACAATGAGAGTATAGATTTCAGGAGAGTTCTCCTTACTGATTGTTGTGCCAAACGCTTCGGAGAAAGCTCTCGGCACACCGTCACCCTCAACGCGGGCATCCTGGAAAGCCTGTTCGCCACGGTCGGTGTTTCTCATAGTCTTTCCCCAGTTGTAACGTGCCTGGTCATAAAGGAATAAAATGGAGGCGCCATCGGGAGGGGTGGGGAGAATCTTAAGGCTGTTAGGCACATCACCCTCCTGCAGGAAATATACGTCGGGATTAGAGCGGTGGTCCTTGATTTTGGTGTTCTGGGCATTGAGAGCAAATGGAGAGGAGAGCAGAGCGACACAGAGGGCACTCTTGATGAGAGTTGAGATATTGTTCTTCATTGGGCTAAGAGTTTTGTTTGTATTTTATAAGAATAACTAATGGGAAGTGTAAAAGTTTAACCTAATTTATATGTTGTACAACACTTTTTAATATATTCTAAATTCAGGGAATATGGGTAACTTTGCAAAAGAGACTAATTGAAATTGTCTAACTAACTGTATCAGAGAGATAGAATTATGAATAGAAAAAGGGTAGTGGCCGCTTGCGATTCCTTCAAAGGATGTCTGGGTTCGGCAGAGATTGCCGCGCACATAGCAGCAGGTATAAGGTCGGTGTCGACCGATATTGAGGTGGTTGAAGTGGCTGTCGGCGACGGAGGCGAGGGCACGGCAGATGCTTTGGTGAGCAGTTTGGGTGGATCGTGGCATGAAGTTGTAGTAACGGGGCCGCTTATGAGCAGGATAAAGGCCAGATATGGAATATCGGCTAACGGCGAGACAGCTGTAATGGAGATGTCGTGTGCGTCAGGGTTGACCTTGGTGTCTGAACCGGAGAGGAATCCGTGGCTCACCACCACTTTCGGCACGGGTGAGATTATAGCCGACGCTATAAGAAAAGGATGCCGGCGGGTGCTGATTGGAATAGGGGGGAGCGCGACAAACGATGGCGGACTTGGAATGCTGACAGCGTTAGGCTACCGTTTTTATGACAGATCCGGGCAGCTTATTGAGATTGGAGCCGGGAAGGATCTGGAACGTGTTGCGAGGATTGATGATTCGGGGGTGTCGCAGAGCGTTAAGGAGACCAAGTTTATCGTAGCCTGTGATGTGGATAACCCGTTCTGTGGACGGACCGGCGCCGCCTATGTATTCGGCAGACAGAAAGGGGGAGATGAGGAGATGATAGAGCGTCTTGACAACGGTATGAGGAATTTTGCCGAGGTAATCGTAGGGTCGGGTCGCAAAGATATCATTGAGATAAAGGGAGCAGGGGCTGCCGGTGGTTTAGGTGGAGCGTTCCTGGCATTTTTAGATGCGGAATTGAAACCGGGCATAGAGATGGTGCTCGATGCAATAGGATTTGATGATCTATTATCAGGAGCCGACCTTGTGATAACCGGAGAGGGACGCATAGACGGTCAGACTGAATTCGGGAAGACTCCCGAAGGTGTGAGGCGCAGAGGTGTTAAAGCAGGGGTTCCGGTTGTGGCTGTCTGCGGGTCGGTGGATACGCCGTCGATAAAGGATGAGAATGGTTTTTTGGCTATTTTGCCGATTCAGTCCGGTCCGGTCAGTCTGCAGGAGGCCATGCGGCCTGAGAATGCAGGCGTGAATATTGAAAGGACCGTGGCTCAGATTGTCAGACTGTATTTTGGTAAAAATGGTAATACAAACAGTATTTAGTATAATATCCACAAGAGAGAAAGGCATTAATTTTGCATTCGGAAAGTTTTAGGCATAATAATTAGGAATGGAATGATCGAAAAGTGTCTTAAAGCAAGTGAAACATGTGGATAACACAACCATTATCACCAACCATTCATTACAGGAGGGAGCCGTCCGTGATTGGATAGCTCCCTTTGTCATCTGTAGAGTGCTGGTCATTATTTTGCAGGATGCCGATTATTGCTTAACTTTGCAAGGTAACAACTTATTGAAATCGGGTTAAATGGATAGTATCAAAAGAATAAAGGTGTGGCTCGGCACGCTCTCTTACCGTAGCGGAATCATTGCGGTCATAGCATGTGTGGTGTTTTATGTAATTTCATTCACACAGATGCTTCTTCCGATCTCAGTGGCTGCGAAGGGAGCGCTATGGGTAATTTTCTTTGGACTGGCCAAGACGGCCCAATATTCAGCGATAATAATTCTCGGTAAGGCGGGAATAGAGAGTCTCCGTAAAAGGAGTTTTTTACGCAACTGCCTTAAAAACCGGGACAATCTTTCCTGATTTTTAGATTATATGGACAGAGAATATATTGGAGCCAATAGGCTTATGTTACGGCATTGGAAACTTGAAGATGCCGGTAGTTTATACAAGTATGCATCTGATGGGAGGGTGAGTGAACTGGCCCTCTGGCCCCGGCATGACTCTGTTGAAATGAGCCGTATGGTTATTGAGAAATATTTCCTCACAAATCCGTACAATTTCGCAATTGTTCTCAGGGAAACCGGAGAACCCGTCGGTTGTATAGGCCTTGTGCCTCGAGGGGAGGAGCATTTCAACGCGGCAGATAATGAGCGTGAGGTGGGGTATTGGATTGGATATCCCTATTGGGGGAGAGGATTAACGACTGAGGCGCTGAAGGCTCTTATACCCTATTGCCGTGACTCTCTGGGGTTGGATTCACTTCTTATCACCACTGATAATCTGAACATTGCTTCGCAACGGGTGGCAGAGAAATGCGGTTTCCAATTCATAGCCTCCTATGAGCATAATGGCATAAGCAGCAAAGCTTATCGCCTTACCCTTAAATAAAGTCATCGGTCAGCGCTCAATTGAAGGGTAATTGCATTCAGTACTATCTCTGAAATATCGGCGATCATCTTTTCAGTTTGCATCATATCATAACCGGAATCCTTGATGAAAACAGCAATCGAATAATTATGTCCGTCAGGGAGGTGAACGTATCCGGCATCATTTACTGCCATAAGTTTTCCGTCAGGGAGAGTGAATCCGGTTCCTGTCTTATGTCCGATGACAATATCCCCCAACGGTTTGGGGAGTCGGTCACTCCCTGTGCTGCATGTTTCCATCAGTCGTTTGAGTTCAAGAGAGATTGAATCGGTAAAATTCCTGTCGAACTGATCCATCAATTCCGCCATTGCAATCGGAGTGGCAGAGTTGGCATAACATAAGGTGTTATCATTGTGCATCTCCGCTTCGCTGTTTCGCACATGTACATCCGTTATCCCCATTTGTCTGAGATAGAGAGTCACATTCTCTGCTGAGCCGACAATCCGTAATGCGATATCAGAAGCGTTATTGTCGCTCTGCTGGAGCATGTAGCCAAGTAAATCAACAGTTGGCATCATCAGTGTGTCGGTCATGACTGCACTTGATGCGAGAATTTTCTCAGTCATCGGACTGTAAGTATCCGCATGCAGATCCTCCGGAAGGATGGCTATCGGATAATTCAACGTTATATCCCTCTGTCGGTAGGAATCTGCCAAGGCTAACGCTATCGGGAATTTATAAACACTAAGCATGGGGAATTCATCGTAACCATTGACGGCTATAGTATCTTTTCCATCAATTATGACTGCAATTCCGATCTTGGCATCATATCCTTCTGCGTATTCATTCAAGGATTTCTGAAGGTCGGCATACGGTGCTTGTGAGGTACAGCTCCATAATAGAATCAATGTGAAAATACCAATGATAAAAGGTTTCATTATATTATAAAGAAGTAGTTTAGTGAAGAGATACGTGAATCATGCTTTCGGATTATATAGTCTGTAATCCGGAGGCTTGCAAAGTTACAAAATCTTCAACTAATCTACAAAATTCGGTTATCCTTATAATTACGATACTGAAGTGGAGATAATCCCGTGTGTTTTCTGAAAATGCGGCAAAGATATGAAGAATCGTCATAATGAAGTCGGTCGGCAATTTCCTTAACGGAGAGTTCAGTGGTATGGAGAAGCATCTTGACAACCATCACCAATTGCCCATTAATCTGTTCTTTAGCAGAACTTCCTAAAATACGTTTTGAAATAATATTCAGATAGTTAGGAGTGATGTTAAGCCTCTCGGCATAGAATGCGACATCATGATGATGCGAGTAATATCGGTTGAGCAGCCCCAGAAATTCATTTGCAAGCAGCCAGGCTCTGTTTTTTGAAGGATTTGTTCCAAGCACTCCGTAATGAGTTTCCACATGCTCGGCCATAACCAACATAAAATTCTCCATCTCGTTACGGAGAGCCTTTTCTGAAATAGCCTCAGAACAATTATTCTTCAACCAATCAATAAGAGCGAACCATTCGGCAACCGTTTTTTTGATAGATTCCCTTAATGAGAACACCGGGAAGGTATAAATGTAATCCCAAAAGCGGTTGGAAGTGACAAGGAAGAAAATGTCCTGTGCCGTATCAAAATCCAGTGCTATGAATTTAGCTGAGAAATCAAAAGATGCCTCAATAGGAACAGCAAGCATGTCAAATACCATAAAGGCCATGTCGCCTGCCTTCATGAAATAACGTTTGGAATTTACAGTAATCTCCAGCTGACCTTGACTGCATAACAATAGTATGCATCCCTCTAAAGGAAGTGGATGCTGCATTATCCACGTGTCGGATTCTACCACTCCTATACTGAAATGAGGTGTCATTCTTGATTTAAGTGCATCTGGCATAACTCGCTATTCTTTCTGCAAAGATAATAAGAGGGAGGTATTTTACAAAACAATGTTATAAAAAGTACCGCAACTATACTGATTCTTACCATGTAGGTTTTGAAGTTTATGCCTAACTTTGCAGCCGATTTCTTACCAAGAGTATATTTAACTCACTTCAATCACAATACAATAGTGTCATAACTATCAATTATGGAAAGAGATAAACTTGATTTCGGCAATGGCAAAATAAGGGAACTGTTCATCGCCATGTTTTTCCCTACACTGATAGGGATGGTATTCAATTCCGCGCTGAATATCTGCGACGGAATGTTTGTGGGGCACGGTGTGGGGAGCAATGCCTTGGCAGCCATCAACATTGTGGCGCCACTCTTCCTGATATGCACCGGAATCGGTTTGATGTTCGGTATCGGAGCATCCGTGATAGGGGGAATACGACTGGCAGAAGGGAATGTCAAGGCTGCCCGTATCATAATGACCCAGGCTTATATTGCAGGAGCCATTATTTTCGGTTGTGTAATTCTCTGCTCATTGTTGTATACACGTCCGTTGCTGTATCTTCTTGGATGCAGTCCGCTCCTTGAGGAGCTGGCCACCGACTATCTGCTTTGGCTTCTTCCGGGTCTGGTGTTCTTCTATCTCCAATGTGCCGGAATGATGCTCATACGTCTTGATGGGTCACCCCGATACGCTATGAGTGTGCAGATTGTGGCAGCCATACTCAATATTTTTCTTGACTGGTATCTGGTGTATCCTCTCGCAATGGGAATCAAAGGAGCAGCTATTGCTACATCTCTCTCATGTATAGTAGCCGGGATAATGGTAGTGGCCTACTTCATATTTTTCTCTGATAAGTTGAAATTCTATCGTCTCCGGTTATCTTTGAAATCATTCCGGCTCTCCCTTCGCAACACCGGTTACATGGCCAAAATCGGTTTGGCAACCTTTATAGCCGAATTGGCGATAGGAGTGACAATGGTGACAGGAAATTACATGTTTTTCTCATATCTTGGCGAGGATGGAGTTGCAGCTTTCAGTGTCGGGTGTTATCTGTTTCCATTGATATTTTCAATCAGTAACGCCGTTGCCCAATCTTCACAACCCATTATCAGCTACAATTATGGTGCGAAGTTAGTACATCGTGTACGGCAAGCCTTGAATGTGGCACTTGTGGCAGCGGTGTTGTGTGGAATTATAATATCCTGCGGGATGTGGACTGGTTCCGGCATTTTGGCAGGTATATTCCTTGACTCCACCGTAGCTGCATATGATATAGCCAAAGCAGGCTTGCCATTGCTCGGACTATGCGCACTGCCATTTGCCCTGAACATTACATTCATAGGTTATTATCAGAGCTGTGAACAAGCGGGACGATCAATCATATATATGTTGCTCAGGGGAATAATATTGATGGTGCCAGGATTTATTGTGCTGCCAATGCTCTTTGGGTATGCCGGGCTATGGCTGGCAATTCCGGTGGCAGAGCTCATTACGATGCTGATAATTGTGAGTGTATTGCTCTTAAATGAATTGAAGATAGCAAGGAGTAAGTAATAGTTAATTAATGTTAAATCTACATATGGAATTATTGTGAATTAAAAATAATTTAGTAAGTTTGCAATCCTTTTCAGAGGAAAAGGATTATTTACCGGGGGTAACTGGATTTGACAGCACGTAGACACGGTAAGTAAGCATGCAGAGCTTTGATGTGCAAGCTCTATAATCACAACGCATCGACCTATAATTGGCGAACGTAATAACTACGCTCTCGCTGCCTAAACTGAAGTATAGTAGGTTGGCTTAATTCGCGTCAAAGTGACGTGAACGAGACATCATCCCATTGCCTGGTTCCGAGACGTTTGGACAAGATGGTGCAGAATAAATCGGAAATAGATTCACGGGAGCCTTGACCGTGAGTTGAAATTAAGAGGATAAGGAAATGATTGGTTGCCTCAGGCCTGTTATTTCACGAAAATCAAGTTGAAGGCTAAGCATGTAGAAAGCTTATTGGGTCCGTGATTGGACGAGGGTTCGAACCCCTCTACCTCCACAAAGCAGGGCAGTGCCCAAAACACTGTACACCGAGAGCCATCTTGCAGATGGCTTTTTTTATTTGATTGACAGAATATTACAGGCAATTCTGTCTGAGTGGAACCCTGTACACTCTGAGCCAATTTTTGGCAGTTGCAGCCTTGGTCAGTGCAATTTTGTGCATGAAATTTGTGCATGAATCGAACTGATTAAAAGCAATTTCTATGATTACCATCAATTATCAAGTGTACGGAAACAAACGTTTCCAGCTTCGTCTCCGCCTTTATCAGGATGGAGAAACCCGTTACATCAATGTAACAAAGCTATTGAAAGGGGGTGTTTTGAAACGTCATTGGAGCCCCAAAAAGCAACTTTTCACCCCCTCTTGCCCCTATGCGGATGAAAAACAATGCTATCATCATGGCTATACGAAAAAAGTACGATGAAAATTACTGGATTCCGTAAGAAGTATATTCAATAAAACGGGTCATGCAAATTTCTAA
>CANPMT010000049.1 GCA_947575235.1 uncultured Porphyromonadaceae bacterium | reverse complement strand
CTTAAAATCTAATACCATGAAAAACTCACTGCAAAATTACAAATTATTTTTCAAAGTATGCTAAAGAACATAAAAAACAATAGTAGTTTTAACATTCTTTAACCTTACAAAGACGTGCCGCTCTGTTGCGGCGCGTCTTTACAGTCCTATTTTACTCAGGATTTTGTCGGTTGAACCGATTTTCTCCTGAATATATTCTCCGGCCCAGCGGCCACGTTTCTCGCGCTCGGCCTTGTCGTAGAGGAGTCGGTCGGCATTGCGCGTGAAGCTCTCGGCGCTTACCACCTCTATCCCTCCACCCAAGGTCTTGAGCTCCTGGGCCTCGATAAATTTGCTGTTCTCGGGCCCGAACATCACGGGTATGCCGTATACTGCTGCCTCGTTGATGTTGTGTATGCTCACTCCGAAACCGCCACCTATATAGGCTGCGTCGGCATAGGCATACGCGCTCGAGAGGAGTCCGAAACAGTCCATCACAAGAACGCGTTTCCCTTCGGCTGCCCGTGGATTATCCTTGAGCTCGCTCATGAGAACCACCTCTCCGGAAATCAAGGCCTTCAGCGTCTCGAGACGTGAGGCGTCAAACTCGTGAGGGGCTATTATAGCCTTGACCTCCTTGCGACCGCGCAGCCATTCCCCATAGACAGCCTCGTCGGCGGGCCAGCTGCTACCGAACATCATCACCATCGGGGCACGTCCGGCATCACCCTTCCTCCCTACGAAACTGTCGAGCTCGGGTATTACCTTGCGTGCATTGAGTATATCCGTCACACGGTCGAAACGTGTGTCACCGGTGACGTCAACATTCCTCACCCCTATCTTGGAGAGGAGTTCCAGGCTCCGTTTATCCTGCACGAAGATACGGGTGTACCATTTGAGCCAATGCCCGTACCACGCGCTGCGCTTCTTGAAAAAGAACTGGTCAGGGCGGAACACGGCGCTGATAAGATATGTGGGTATCTGACGCCTCCACAACTCATGGAGATAGTTGCGCCAGAACTCATATTTCACGAATATCGCCACCTCCGGATTCACCTTGTAAAGGAACCTCCTCACACGGCGCGGAGTGTCGAAAGGGAGATAGCACACACAGTCAGCCCCTTTGTAGTCTTTCCTCACCTCATAGCCTGAGGGTGAGAAGAAAGTCAGAAGCACCTTCAGCTCCGGATGCCGGCTCTTTATCTTCTCGATAAGGGGGCGTCCCTGCTCAAACTCACCCAAAGAGGCGGCATGCACCCAGATGTAACGGTCGCCGGGAGATATGGAGGCGTCAAGGCGTCTCCATATCTCCTTCTGACCTTCGTCAAGTTTCTTTGCTTTCTCATTGCGTGAAGAAACAACCTTCACACCCATGCGGTAAGCCGAGATTCCGGCTGAATAGAGCGGTTCCTCCAGCACCTGACGGGCACCTTCAGCAAGAAATCCCCTTACCTCTTTCAGAGATGGGAGTCTCATTTCTCAGGCGCGGGTATTTCTTTGATGGCACGGCGTATGCGGGCAATCACCTCATCCTTCGGCATAAGTTCGGTGATGTCGAACATATGCGGGCCACGGCAGGCACCCACCACAGCCAGACGGAAGGCGTTCATTACGTTGCCCAAGTGATAACCCTTCGAGGCTATCCAGTCGAGCACGATCTTCTCGGCGTTGGCCGATGTCATGTCGTCGATACCCTCGAGCACTCCGATAAGCTCCTCCATGATGGCGGGGGTTTCGGCGCTCCAGCGTTTCTTTATATCCTTCTCGGCATACGCCTCGGGGGCTTTGAAGAAGAAGTCGCCCTGTGTCCAGAGGTCGCCGATGAGGTCGGCACGACCCTTCACCATACCTACAGCCTTGGCTATATACTCAGGGGTGAATCCGCTGACACCGTTCTCCACGAGCACCGGCTCCAGGAGTTGTGCCAAAAGGGCGTTGTCAGCTTTGCCGATATATTCATGGTTGAACCAGATACCCTTCTTGTAGTCGAACTTCGCGCCGCTCTTTGAGCAATGGGCAAACGAGAATTTGCGTATCAGGTCGTCCATGCTCATCACCTCACTGTCGTCGCCGGGATTCCAGCCAAGGAGGGCGAGGAAATTTACGACTGCCTCGGGGAGGTAACCCTTCTCACGATAGCCCGACGACACCTCACCGCTTGCGGGATCATGCCATTCGAGGGGGAAGACGGGGAATCCGAGTTTGTCGCCGTCGCGCTTCGAGAGCTTGCCGTTGCCTACAGGCTTGAGAAGAAGCGGAAGGTGCACGAACTGCGGCATGGTATCCTGCCAGCCGAACGCCTCGTAGAGGAGCACGTGCAGGGGAGCCGACGGGAGCCACTCCTCACCCCTTATCACATGGCTCACCTCCATGAGGTGGTCGTCAACGATATTGGCGAGGTGATATGTGGGGAGATTGTCGGCACTCTTGTAGAGCACCTTATCATCGAGTATGTTGCTGTTGATCACCACCTCGCCGCGGATAAGGTCGTTTACCTTAACGTCGCGGTCAGGCTCGATCTTGAAGCGCACCACATACTGATGGCCGTCGGCTATGAGACGCTCCACCTCCTCGGCAGGGAGCGTCAGGGAGTTGCGCATCGAGCCGCGTGTGGAGGCGTCATACTGGAAGTTGGGTATATTCTGGCGTGCCGCCTCAAGCTCCTCGGGGGTATCGAAAGCTATGTAGGCTTTCCCTGCCTCAAGGAGACGGTCAACGTTCTCTTTGTAGATTTCGCGGCGCTCGCTCTGCTTGTATGGGCCATAGGCGCCACCTTCGCGCACACCCTCATCTATTCCGATGCCGAGCCATGCGAGCGACTCGTTGATATATTCCTCGGCCCCCGGCACAAAACGGCGGCTGTCGGTGTCCTCAATACGAAGAATCATGTCTCCCCCGTTCTGACGGGCGAAAATGTAATTGTAGAGCGCGGTGCGCACACCTCCTATATGGAGAGGCCCCGTAGGCGACGGAGCGAATCTTACCCTTACTTTACGTTCCATGTATCTATATCTATCTATCTATGTTTGTTAGTTTTTACTTATATTTTCCCGACCACTTCAGAGTCACCTCCGGTTTAAGGAAAAGCTTCACTATATTGTAGTCGTCGACATTCATATATTCCCCTACGGTGAGGGTGGCTTTCAGGTCATCATTATCCGGCCCGGCCGAATATGACACCGTGGGGAAGGGTATCATCTCCTGTATCTCCTTCATGGTCGTGGCCGAACCTTTCGGGATATCGAAGAAGTCCTTCAGCGCGGGAGCGGTGAAGTATCTCTTCGTGTCGAGCTGCACAAGCTCAGGGGTGTAGAAACTCACCTGCGTGTCGGCAGCCTGGGTGTTACCCCCCACTGTGTAGAGTGTCATCACCACACTCCCCTTCTTATCGGGGAGCACCTTTATCTCGAGCGTGCTCACGGGAGTGACGCACACCTTCAGATAATCGGGGGTGACATTCTCAAGCCATGAGAGTCCGTTCATGACATTGGTGGCTTTGTAGACACTGTCGGCATCCCAGTAATCGAGCATATCCAGACGGGTAGTCTTCTTAAGGAGCTCAAGGGGCTCCGTCTGCAGACGCTCAAAAACGTCACGTGCGGTTACGACAGAGTCTTCCTGCTGCCCTGCGGCAGCGGGAAGACCCCCAACCAACATGAAGGCCAGGGTCAGTGGGGCTGCCACTGACCGCAGGCTTATATTATTTCTTTTTATAAAAGACTTCATAACTTCCGTTATATTCCGGTTTCTTACTCTTCTTGGCCTTCTTCTCCTTCTTCGGTTTCTCAGACTTAGAGGCCTTGGCACCTTTGCGCGACTTGGCAGGCTTGGCATATTCCTCGCGTTCCTGCTTACGTTTACGCTTCTCTCGGCGGTCGCTGGCATCGCGGGCATAGTCGCGGTCGGAAGCTATCTCGGGGCGTATGGTTGTGCCGAAGAAATCAGCGTTCTTCAACGCGTCGATCACACGGTGGGCGTCATCCTTGCGCACGTCGAAGAGGGTGTAGTCAGGCATGAGGTCGATACGTCCTATGTCGGGCTTGTTGCCCATGACGTTGCGGTTTACCAGCTCCATGAGGTTGCCGGGGAAGAAGCCCTGGGCCTTCCCCACATTCACCATGAGTCGCTCGTAGCCATCCTGGGCGCTGCGGCGGTCTTTGTCGCCGCGCTCGCGCTTGCGGTCGCCCTTACCCTCCTTCTTGTCATCTTTCGACGATGCGTTGAGGTCGATATCAGGCATATCCTGGTAATATGCGAGCAGACGGTTGAACTCGAGCGAGAGCACACGTTTCAGCAGATCCTCCTCAGAGAGCCATTCAAGTTTCTTGCGCACTCCGGGCAGATACTTGTCGATCTCCTGCTCGTTCACCTGCACACGTTCCAGACGGTCGGCGAGGTTGTAGAGCTGTTTCTCGATGATATGCTCGGGTGTGGGCACCTTCTTATATTCGAAAGTCTTTCCGATACGCTTCTCAATCTCGCGCAGCTTACCCTTCTCGCGCGAGTGTATGATGGCCACCGACACACCGGTCTTGTTAGCACGTCCTGTACGGCCTGAACGGTGGGTATATACAGCGGCATCATCGGGCAGACCGTAGTTGATGACGTGTGTGAGGTCGTCTACGTCGAGTCCGCGGGCAGCCACGTCGGTGGCTACAAGGAGCTGCGTCACATGGTCGCGGAATTTCTTCATCGCCAGGTCGCGCTGAGCCTGCGAGAGGTCGCCATGCAGACAGTCGGCGTTGTAGCCGTCGTTGATAAGTTTGTCGGCAATCTCCTGTGTCTCCTTACGGGTGCGGCAGAAGATAATGCCGTAGATATCGGGATTGTTGTCGGCTATGCGCTTCAGGGCCAGGTACTTGTCGTGGGCCTTCACCATATAGTAGATATGGCGCACATTCTTCGAGCCTTCGTTGCGGTTGCCTGCCACGAACTCCACAGGATTGTGCATGAACTCTTTCGAGATGGCGGCGATCTCCTTAGGCATTGTGGCCGAGAACATGAGCATCTTGCGCTCCTCGGGCACGTGGGAGAGAATCTCCTTGATGTCGTCGAGGAAGCCCATGTTGAGCATCTCGTCGGCCTCGTCGAGAATCACTGTGTGCACATCGTTGAGTTTCACCTCGCCACGCTTGATAAGGTCGATCAGACGGCCCGGGGTGGCCACAATCACCTGCACACCCTTGCGGAGGGTGCGAATCTGGCTCTCGATACTTGAGCCGCCGTAGACGGGGAGTATCTTGAGGTCTTCAACATATTTCGAGAAATCGGCAAGGTCGCCTGAAATCTGAAGGCAGAGCTCGCGTGTAGGGGCAATGATGAGCGCCTGGGGCACTCTCTTTGAAACGTCGATGCGCTGAAGCACCGGAAGTCCGAACGCCGCTGTCTTGCCGGTGCCTGTCTGGGCAAGGCCCACGACATCGCCGTCCTTCTCGAGAAGATGCGGAATCACCATCTCCTGGATGGGCATCGGGGTCTCGAATCCCATCTCTGTGATTGCTTTCAGCAACCGTGGTTCCACACCCAAGTCCTCGAACGTTCTTGTAATTTTATTTTCATCCATAACGGTAAATATTTTTTTGGGTTATATCCATAAACATAATGAAGCCCCCGTTTGAGCGCCTCATCACTATTATATAAACACCAAAACTCCCATAATTCCCGTCCGGATGGTGTGTTTTACAGATTTGCGGCGCAAAATCAATTGCAAAATTACTAAAAAATAACCGAATAATTCGGAGATTTTACTTAAATTCGTGGCATGAAACGAAATTCACTGTTATCTCTTCTGCTTCCGGCCCTGGCCATGACCTCGGCTGAAGCCCTGGCGTGCACCAATCTTATAGCCGGTCCGAAGGCCACGGCCGACGGCTCCGTGCTGGTGACTTACGCCGCTGACTCGCATAATCTCTACGGTATGCTAACCCACACTCCGGCGGCCGACCATAAACCGGGCACCGTGAGGAAAGTTGTGGAATGGGATACCGGTAAACCGCTCGGCTCTATCCCGCAGGTGGCTCACACCTACAACGTTGTGGGCAACATGAACGAGCATCAGGTGGCCATCGGCGAGAGCACCTGGGGTGGCCATGAGGAACTGGCCGACACCACGGGCACTGCCGTGATTGACTATGGCTCACTTATCCAGATCGCCCTTGAGCGCAGCAAGACGGCCCGAGAGGCTATCAAGGTGATGACCGACCTCGTGCAGGAATTCGGCTACGCCAGTGAGGGTGAATCTTTCTCTATCGCCGACAAGAATGAGGTGTGGGTGATGGAGATGATCGGGAAAGGGGCCGAGAAGGGGGCTGTGTGGATTGCCGTGCGCATCCCTGACGACGCAATCTCGGGCCATGCCAACGAACCCCGTATCCGCAAGGTGAATCTCAAGGATAAGGAGAACGTGATGTATAGCAAGGATATGATCTCTTTCGCCCGTAAACGTGGATATTTCAACGGGAAGGATGAGGATTTCTCGTTTGCCGACGCTTATGCCACTCACGACCAGAGTACGCGCCGTGGTTGCGACGCCCGCGTGTGGAGCTATTTCCGACGTTTCAACAAGGATGCCGACAAGTATTTCGCCTGGTGTAACAACGAGACCGATGAACCTATGCCTCTCTATATCATCCCTGACCGCAAGGTGAGCCTCAAGGAGATGCAGGAGAGCATGCGCGACCATTTCGAGGGAACTCCCTATAAGATGACTGACGATCCCGGAGCGGGCCCGTATCATGTGCCTTACCGCTGGCGCCCCATGGAGTATGAGGTCGACGGCAAGAAGTATTGCATGGAGCGTGCCATTGCCACACAGCAGACGGGCTGGAGCTTCGTGAGCCAGAGCCGCGCCGACCTCCCGGATGAAATCGGAGGTGTGCTCTGGTTCGGCACTGACGACACCAACACCTCTGTCTACATGCCTTTCTATTGCAGCATGACTGAGATTCCTCATGAGCTCCGCGAAGGTGACATAAATACGTTTGAACTCGACTCGAATTTCTGGATGACCAACTGGGTTGCCAACCAGGCTTACAACCGTTATGACCAGATGATACCTGACATCCGCAAGGTGCAGGGTGCCCTGGAGGATAAGTATATCTCCTCGCGCAAGGCGAAGGAGGAGGATTATCTCGCCCTGATCGCCGCCGGCGACGACGCAGCCCTTGCAAAGGCTGTGAATGCCGAGGGTAAGGAGATTGCCAAGGAGGCTACCGATGCCTACCGCGACCTTGCCATTTACCTTCTGGTTAAGTATATGGATGGCAATGAGAAGAAGACGGATGCCGACGGCAATTTCATCAAGAGCGAGTACGGTCTTCCGGTCTACCCCTCTTTCCCGGGCTACACCGACCCTGCCTACTACGAAAACATAGTCAAGGCCACCGGCGACCACTTTCTCGTGAAATAACCATCACCAACAATTACAACTGGCCCATATGTAGAGCCAGTTGTAATTGTTGATCAAGAGCAAGTAGGGACGCGCCGCGGCGCGTCCACCGGTCATGAAAGTGAATCAGTGACTACCTGTACACATCATCCCCAACCAAACGAAGAGCAGCCCAAGCACCACCGTAGGCACAATATACAGGATAAATTTCATCCATTCCCCCTTCTGAATCATAGCGAAACTGTCATGACTGAATGAGGAGAAGGTGGTGAAACCACCGCAGAACCCTGAAATCAGCAAGGCATTCACAAGAGGACTCATCTCATGACGGTTCCAAAGCCCCACAAAAAGTCCGATGATAAAACATCCTATGACATTCACGGCAAATGTCCCGGCAGGATACTTGTCGCCACACAGTTTCTTTCCCGCCACTCCGGTGAGATAACGTCCGCAGGTGCCTGCAAATCCGCCAAGCCCTGCAATAAGCATATATTCTATCAGCATAATATTACAGTTTTAAGCGTTTTGTGATTTTGCGACTGGCTTGCGGATACAAGCAGCTCCTAAAGCCACCATCGCGATACCGAAAATAAGACTCGTCACCATGTAGAACACAAACATTCCGTAATCACTCTTATCAATGAGCGTGATCATATCGTCAGAGAATGAAGAGAATGTTGTCAGACCTCCGCAGAAGCCGGTGATCCACAAAAGATTGGCCTGTTTACTCAGTTTCCCGGTTTTGTTGAGATAGCCATAGAGCATACCGATGATGATACATCCCACCATGTTAGCCATGAATGTTCCCAAGGGGAACGAGAGATGGCAAATAGCCGCTCCCAACTTATCAGAAAGGAATCGCAGACAGGTACCGAGAAATCCACCTGCCCCAGCAATCATTGTAGCTTTGAACATAATCCTTTTGTTTTTAATTGTTAGAATACATACTTCTAACAACATTCTTTAACGAATGGTTGTCTCCTCCCTATAAATCCTTATAACACCTCCCCAATCATCATCACTCCTCCACAATCATCCCCCCATATACAATCATCACTCCTCCACAATAATAATACCCCCTCTCAAATTACCGACATTTACCTCCAACCAAGAAAAAAAAGAGACCAATAACACACAGAAAACACCAGTAGCAAAAGAAAAGACCAATGACAGCCAATAAAAAGATATCTGGCTGTCATTGGTCTTATGAAGATAAACAAAAGCTGTAACTACCCCTCTCAGGCAGAGCAATTACCCCTCTCAGTTAGTTGTAATTACCTTTTGTTGTGAATAGTTGTAATATTTGGAGACACAACCTAAGTTGTAATATTTGGAGACACAACTCAGGCGTTGAAGTTGGAGGCGATGGCGTCGCAGATCTCGCGCATACGTGCGGGATCAGGATCGGAAATCTTCTTATGGAAATCCATGTCACCCTCCTGCTGCAGAGGCACAAGATGTATGTGGGCGTGCGGCACCTCAAGACCGAGCACAGTCACACCGATCTTGCGGCAAGGGATAGCCTTCTTCATGGCCACAGCCACCTTCTTGGCAAACACCATCATCTCGCCGAGCTGCTCATCGTCGATGTCGAAGATATAGTCAGTCTCCTGCTTGGGCACTACCAGAGTATGGCCCCAGTTAACAGGGTTGATGTCAAGGAAGGCGTAGAACTTATCGTTCTCCGCCACCTTATATGAGGGAATCTCCCCCGCTATTATTTTGCTGAAGATTGTCATCAGATCTCAATTTTGATAAGTTCAAACTCAAGCACGCCTACAGGGGCAGTCACCTTTACGATGTCGCCTACCTTATGGCCCATCAGACCCTGTGCGATAGGTGTGGTAGATGAGATTTTACCCTCGCGGAGGTTTGCCTCATTCTCGGTCACGATTGTATAAGTGACGGTCATGCCGGTCTTCACATTCTTGATTGTCACCTTATTGAGAAGCTGCACAATCTCAGTGTTGAGTTTGCTGTCGTCGATGATGCGGGCCGAAGCGATGAGCTCTTTGATTTTTGAGATCTTCATCTCAAGCATTCCCTGAGCCTCCTTGGCTGCGTCATACTCGGCGTTCTCCGAGAGGTCGCCCTTGTCGCGGGCCTCGGCTATCGCCTGTTTGATAAGAGGACGCTGAGCCTCAAGCTCAGCCAGCTCTTTCATTTTTTTGTCATATCCTTCTTGGGTAAGATAAGTTGCCATGTTTCGATTCTCTAACGATTGGTTAAATGTTTAACGGTGTTAAAAGGGTAGATCAGAGTTATGGGAGGTAGTAAAAAATAAGGAATCTTTTATTTCCGCCCTATCGTCAGCACTTCACTGACCCTTCAAAGACGGCCTTAAAAGACCCTCGCCGATGCCTTTAGCATCATGTCCCATATTTTCGGTTGCAAAGTTAATGAATTAAAATTCCTCCTACAAATTTTAACAGTTAAAAGAAATAAAAAAAATTTTACTACTTTTGTATCATAATTAGAGTGAGTTCCCTCTCTGACGCGCTCTTAACTTTAACTCTTTATGTCTCATCCTTTCAATATGACGCGATTCTCCAAGCAACGGTTAACGGTTCTGTTTATCGGATTTATCGCAATGATTCCTCCTCTTCAGGTCATGGCGGCTTTCTCCCGCGACGGAGCTGACATCGACCTCGCCGGAATGTGGATGTACACCCTTGACGGTTCGTCACACACCTCCGGGCAACTTACCCTTCCGGGCACTCTCGACACAAACGGTGTCGGCACCCCGGTCGCTCCCTCTAAAGTCACCGACAATCTCTCGCGCCGCTTCACCTTCACCGGAAAAGCCACTTATTCGAGATATGTCGATATCCCGGCTTCAGCCCAGGGCTCGACTCTGCTTCTGACTATGGAACGAACCCGCCCATCTTCGGTGAAGGTGGATGGAATCGACGCGGGATTCCGTAGCAATATCTCCTCTCCGCAACGTTACGACCTCACCCCTTTCCTCTCGCCGGGACGTCATCTCATTGAGATTACTGTGGATAACGGCGACGCCATCCCGGCGGCTGTGAGAAACAACTCGCACGCGTGTACCGAATCCACCCAGACCAACTGGAACGGCATTTTGGGTGAGATCGCGCTCCGGATCCTCCCTCCGGTCAGGATTACCGACCTCTCGGTTGTCGGCCGCGCATCCCAACCGGAGCTGTCGGTCAACGGCGGCTCCTCTCAACCGGAGCTCTCGGTACGAGGCTCGCTGCTGCGCGACAGTGATGAACCGCTTCAGCTCAGACTCTCCACACCTTATGGACAGACCACTCTCGATATGCCTGCCGGCGCGTCAGATGCATTCTCGCTTTCGCTCCGGCTGCCGGAATCCACACCTCTCTGGAGCGAATGGAATCCGGCTACGTTCCCGGTTGAGCTTTCTCTTTGGGATAGCCGTGGCGAGTTGCTCGATAAGGTATCTACACGTACCGGAATTCGCGACTTCAAAGCCGTGGGGACGCAGTTCTCGATCAACGGCAACACCACTTTCCTGCGCGGACGCCATGACGCCTGCGTGGCTCCCATCACGGCACACGTGCCGATGGACCTCGATTACTGGCGACGCTACTTCGCCATTGTGAAGGAGTATGGACTGAATCATGTACGTTTCCATTCCTGGTGTCCTCCGGAGGCCTGTTTCCAGGCGGCTGACGAGGCCGGTATCTATCTCCAGCCGGAACTTCCGATATGGGGGGAGATCGACAAGGAGCGTGCCGCGCTGCTCTTATTCCTTGAGGAGGATATGGAGGCGCTCCTGAAGGAGTATGCCGCTCATCCCTCATTTGTGATGTTCGCTATCGGCAATGAGTTGTGGGGCGACACCTCGATAATGAGAGATTGGTTTACCCATGCCCGCGAGGAGGTGCCGGGACTCCTCGCCACTTATGGCTCAAACGTCTATCTGGGCTGGAACGGACACATGGAGGATGAGGATTTTCTCGTGACTTGCCGTGTAGGGGGCGGCGAGGGATTCTCCACACATACCCGGGCCTCCTTCTCTTTCGCAGATGCCGATAACGGTGGCATTATCAACACGGAGCGTCCCAACACCTCATCCGATTTCAGCAATGCCATATCGCTCTCCCCTGTGCCGGTGGTGGGTCATGAGATAGGGCAGTATCAGAGCTATCCTGATTACTCTACGATTGAGAAGTATACCGGTGTGTTGCGTCCTGACAATCTTGTGGAGTTCCGCAACCGTGCCGACACAGCCGGGACGCTCCGGAAGAGCGACCGTTTCCTCCACGCCTCGGGAGCCTGGGCCACACGCCTCTATAAGGAGGAGATGGAGATGATGCTGCGCACTCCGGGAATGGGTGGATTCCAGCTCCTCGACCTTCAGGATTACCCCGGCCAGGGCACGGCCTTAGTGGGTATACTCGACCCTTTCATGGAGAGCAAGGGGTTTGTAAGCGCGGCTGACTGGCGCGAGAGCTGCGACTCTGTCACACTTCTTGCCCGGCTGCCGCAACGGTGCTTCACTGCGGGCGACATAACCTCGTTCGATATAGCCGTTGCCAATTATACACCCTCTGACCTCTCCGGACGCAAGATCCGTTGGTCGCTCCCATTTGCGGAGGGTGAGACGATACTCCCGGCAGGGAGGGGTGTGCTTGAAGCCGAATCTGTATCTATCGTTATACCGGAGGTTGAGAAAGCCTCCAAGATGACCCTCGACCTCAAATCGGAGGATGGCTCGCTTCATAACAGTTACGACATCTGGGTGTATCCACGCGAGAAGAGGTGGGTGAAGGGTGTCAAGTTGACCGACTCCCTCGACGAGGCCCTCTCTCTCCTTGAACGGGGCGACCGCGTGATACTCTTTCCGGATTCGGCCACAGTAGCGGCCACAACTGTCGGTCCGCTTTTCATGACCGACTACTGGAACTACCGGATGTTCAAGACCATCTGCGACAATGTGCATAAGGAGGCGTCGCCCGGCACACTCGGTCTGCTGATTGATGATTCGCACCCTGTGTTCGGCAATTACCCCACCTCGTTCCACACCGACTGGCAATGGTGGGCGGTAGCGTCCAATTCCCGCCCGCTGATAATCGACCGGCTTCCGGCCTCGGTCGACCCGATAGTTGAACCTATCGACAATGTGGAGCGCAACTACCGCCTGGCACTGCTGCTTGAGTGCAACGTGGTGAAGGGGAAGCTTCTGGTAATCATGGCCGACATGGAGAAAGCCTCGCAATACCCCGAGGGGGAATGGCTGCTGCAGTCGGCACGTGAATACATGGCCTCGAAGCAATGCAAGCCGAAGCTGACGCTCACGCCCGACCAGCTGACGGCCCTGCTGACGCGCCCGTCAGGCCGACGCCTGATCCGCGAGATCAACAACCCCTCCTATTGAATCCGGCTTCCAGTTTTTTTACATCATGATGCATCATGATAGCTCATGTTTCATCATGATGCCAGCCAGCTTCTTCATCATGATGCCAGCCAGCTTCATCACCATGATGCCAGCCCGCTTCATCACCATGATGCCAGCCAGAACTTTTACATCATGATTCCTTATGTCTTATCAGATTTTTTATTAATTTTGCGAAGTAATCAATTAATCATCCACATGACAATCAACCAGACTCAAGACGAAATAATAGAGGAGTTCGACGGTCTCACCGACTGGATGGACCGCTACGCCTACATTATCGACTTAGGAAACACACTTCCGGAATACCCGGAGTCGGAAAAGACCCCGCAGAACCTCATCGAGGGATGCCAGAGCCGAGTATGGATCACAGCCCGGAAAGCCGACGACGGAACAATCAGCTTCGAAGCAGACTCCGACGCCCTTATAGTGAAGGGAATCGTCGCCCTGCTGATGCGCGTGCTCAACCATCACACACCTGACGAGATTCTGAACGCCGACCTCTATTTCGTCGACAAAATCGGCCTGAAGGAGCACCTCTCCCCCACCCGCAGCAACGGTCTCGTGGCTATGGTGAAGCAGATCCATAACTACGCCAAAGCCTTCAAGCTCCTCTCCAACTAACAAAACCCGGGCTTCCTTCCCGAAGGAAGACAAGCCAAGGCTTTTCCCCGAAGGAATGCAAGCCAAGGCTTTCCCCGAAGGGAGATCAATTAGAATTGCAAAATCTCTAACCCTAAACCATAAACATCATGTTCAAAAACCAACCTATGGGCCTGTACGTCCTCTCGCTCGCCAACACCGGCGAACGATTCGGATACTACACCATGCTGGCCATCTTCCTGCTCTTCCTGCAGGCAAAATTCGGGTTCGACTCAACCGTGTCGGGACAGATCTACGCTGTCTTCCTCGCCCTTGTGTACTTCATGCCCCTTATCGGCGGTCTCGTAGCCGACAAATGGAGCTTCTCGAAGTGTGTAGTCACAGGTATAGCTGTCATGTTTGCCGGCTACGCCATCATGGCTATCCCCACCGAAATCCGTTCAAACACATCTTTAGCTATCCTCTGCTGCGCCCTCTTCCTCATCTCTGTGGGAACCGGTCTCTTCAAAGGTAACCTCCAGGTAATGGTGGGCGACCTCTACAACGACCCGCGTTACAGCGGCCAGCGCGACGCTGCCTTCTCCCTCTTCTACATGGCCATCAACATCGGCTCGATGTTCGCCCCTATGGCAGCCACAGCCATGTGTAACCTCGCCCTGCAGGCCAAAGGTCTGGTATATAACGCCGACCTCCCGTCGCTTTGCAACCGTTTCCTCGACGGCGACATACCTGCCGGCGATGTCGTGGCCAAAGCCACTGAGAGCGGCATGACCGTAGGCTCGGATGTAGCTGTATGGGCCGCCGACTATATCTCGGCCCTCACTACAGGCTACAGCTACGCCTTCGCTATCGCCTGCGGCTCACTTATCGTCAGCTTCCTGATCTATTACATCGGTCGCTCCACTTTTGCCCACATCATCACAAACAAGAAAGATGCCGGCGCCAAGGGAACACAGACCGCTACCGGTCCGGAGCTCACTCCCCAGCAGACAAAAGCCCGCGTCGTTGCCCTTCTTCTCGTATTCGCAGTGGTGATCTTCTTCTGGATGGTATTCCACCAGAACGGCGCCACTCTCACCGAGTTTGCCAAGAGCTGCACCTCACCCGAAGCCTACGGCGCTACCCGTATCGGCTTCAACGTATGGGCTCTTCTCTCTATTGCAGTAGGCGTATACGCGCTCTTCAACCTCTTCCAGAGCAAGTCGTCAAAAGGTCGCATCGTAAGCGCGATACTCCTCGCCATGGTGGCCGGAGCATTGACCTACTTCTACACACAGACCCCCGACCCCGTAACCGGCATTCAGCCTCAGCAGTATCAGCAGTTCAACCCCTTCTATGTCGTGGCTCTCACCCCCGTGTCGCTCGCAATCTTCGGCGCCCTCGCAAAACGTAAGAAGGAGCCCTCCGCACCCCGCAAGATCGGCTACGGCATGGTTATGGCCGCTGTGGCTTACTCGCTCATGATGATCGGTTCGTTCCAGATCTCAGGCACCTCAGGTTCCGTATCACCCAACTGGCTCATCTCTACTTACCTTCTCCTCACATTCGCCGAGCTCCTCCTCTCACCGATGGGTATATCATTCGTGTCGAAGGTGGCTCCTCCGAAACTGAAGGGCTCTATGATGGGCGGATGGTTTGCCGCCACAGCAATCGGCAACTATCTCGTGTCAATCCCGATGCTTCTCTGGGGCAAGATGCCTCTCTATCTCCTCTGGATCATCCTCATCGCCATCTGTCTGCTCGCAGCCACATTCATCTTCTCTGTTATGAAGAAGCTCGAGGCTGCCACAGGCGACGTTCCCGCTTCGGCCGACGAGGATCTCGCCAAGGCCGAGAAGATCGCCGCCGAGGTAGAGGCCTGATAATATCCGACATCCGGCAACAACAAAAAAACGTATCCGCGACGCGGATACGTTTTTTTGTTGGCTCATATTGAAGCAGGATCGGAGTGTTGAAGTAGGTCCGGAGTGTTGAAGTAGGAGCGGATTGTTGAAGTAGGTCAGTATTGGTCCGGGGCCATACCTATCGTGTGTAGAGGAAACGCTTTATACTGCGTTTCGGTGTCTTCTCAAACTCGTTAGGCACAAGTATAATCTTCGAGATCTGCTCGTAGGGGGCAACCAATTTGTTGAGCTCCTTACGCACATTCTCCATGGCCGAATCCATATCGTTGGCCGCCACACCTATCCTGTCGATAGCCTCGTAATCGGGATAGACCAACGCAACTAATTTACCGTCGCGGTCCACTACCAGACTCTCCGACACAAAGGGCATGTTGTTGAGCTTCGCCTCTATCTCCTCGGGATATATATTCTGTCCGGAGGCCGAAAGGAGCATCGTCTTGGAGCGTCCGCGCAGGAAGAGAGTGCCGTCTTTGCTGCGTGTGCCCATATCGCCGGTATGGAGCCAGCCATCCTTGTCGAGCACAGCCTCCGTGGCCTCGGGATTATTGTAATATCCGCGCATCACATTGGTGCCACGCACACAAATCTCGCCGGGGATATGCTCCGGGTCGTCAGACTCCACCTTGCTCTCCATGATAGGCAACGTCTTACCTGACGACCCTACAATGAATTCCCTCCATGGGGTGTAGGAGATCAGCGGTCCGCATTCGGTCATGCCGTAGCCCACCGTGAAGGGGAACTTGATCTTGTGCAGGAACTCCTCAACCTCATGATTGAGCGGAGCGCCACCCACAATCACCTCCTCAAACTCACCGCCGAAGGCATCTATCAGCTTCTTGCGGATCTTGGTGTAGATAAGCGAGTCGAGAAACGGCACAGCCAGTGTCCAGCGCATTGTCCCCTTGGAGATCATCGGCAGAATCTGGTTCTTGTAGATCTTCTCCAGAATCAGCGGCACACATATCACAAGATTGGGCTTTATCTCGCCCAACGCCTTCAGCAGCACCCTCGGCGAGGGTATCTTGCCGAGCAGCGTGATATGCGAGCCCACTGCCAGCGGGGTGAGCATATCGAAGGCACATCCGTAGGCATGTGCCAGCGGCAGGAATGCCAACGCCCTCGAATTGCGGAAGTGCAGTTCTGAATACATTCCGAAGCATACGTTTCCGGCAAGGTTCTCACCCGTCAGCATCACACCCTTCGAGAAGCCAGTCGTGCCGGAGGTATAGTTGATCTCGACCAGTTCGGAGTTATCGCGGTCGATATACTTCACATCGTGGCTCGTATAGCCGTTGGGATAGCGGCGGTTGAACCGTCGCTTCAGCAGACGTATATGGCGCTGCATCTCCACATCGGGCGATTCATGAAGCACCTGTCTCGACTCCAGACTCATCACACCCTTCACATTAAGCAGGGCCGATGGCTCCATATGTTCCCAGATATGGTCAGACACCACTAAGAGTGTGGCCCCGGAGTGATTCACGATATGGGTGACATCGCGCGGGTTGAACTCCGACAGGATAGGCACAATCACCGCACCATAAGTGACGGTGGCCATATACACCTTCACCCACTCGGCCGAGTCTTTGCCGCAGAGCGCCACCTTGTCGCCCGGTTTCACCCCGATCGATTCAAACAACAGATGCGTCATCGCCACCGAACGGGCAAACTCAGCATAGGTCACCGTATTGTCGCGGCCATACTCCGACAGGCAGGGAAGGTCCCAGTTCTCTATGAAACTCCTCTCATATATCTTTATAAAATTCTCTATCTTTATCATAGTGCAAGTCTATATATCTCGCGGCAGTCCTCCATCGAAAGGGGCACGTAAGCGCCTAAGGTCTTACCCATGTTCCCTTCGAGGCTCTTCACGAGAGCGTCGATATCGGGCTCCTTGCCGATAAGTTCTGTCAGCGATGTTGTGAGGCCGAGGTCATGATAGAAATCTTTCAGAGCCTTTATACCCTCGGCAATTATTCTGTTGGTATCTTTTCCGGCCGGATTCACGCTCATCACATTGATGGCGAACTTCCACACCATGTCGGGATTGCGCTTTGCCACGAAAGTCATCCATGCCGGGGCTATGCAGGCCAGCCCGGCTCCATGGGCCACGTTGTAGATGGCCGACACCTCATGCTCCATGCGGTGGGTGGCCCAGTCCTCCTCCTTACCCACGCCGCAGAGGCCGTTATGGGCGAGAGTCCCGGCCCACATCACATCAGCGCGGGCCTCATAATCATCGGGACGCACACGCAGGGTGAGCGCCTGGTCCATCACATCGCGCATTATAGCCTCTGAATAGGCGTTGACCAACTGCGCCGGAGTGTTTGAGAAATACCTCTCGAAGATATGGCAGAGCATATCCACCACCCCGCAGGCTGTCTGGAACCAGGGCAACGTCATGGTAAGCTCAGGATTCATTATGGCAAACTTCGGACGTGTCAGCAACGAGCGGTAGGAGAGCTTGTGCAGACCGTCAATCTTGGTAATCACCGAGTTGGGGCTACCCTCGCTTCCGGCCGCCGGAATGGTGAGCACCACCCCCACAGGGAGAGCCGCCTCCGGCTTGGCTTTGCCGCAATAGAAATCCCAGAAGTCACCTCCATACAGCGCACCGAGCGCGATTGCCTTGGCAGTGTCGATCACCGACCCGCCACCTACGGCGAGAATGAAATCGATGTCATCACGTTTCACGATAGCTATACCCTCGTAGACACGGTCGTCGGTAGGATTCGGCCGGATACCCTTCAGCACTGACCATTCTATATTCTTCTCGGCCAATTTCCCGGTGACTCTCTTTATGAGACCGCTCTTCTCGGCTGATTCGCCACCATACACAAGAAGCACCTTATGTCCGCCATAACGTGTCACGAGATCTGCCACCCGGTCCTGGGTGTCGCGGCCGAACACGAAATCGGTCGGCGCGTAGAATTGGAAGTTGTTCATATCAATACGTATATCTGATTATATATCCTATCAACTATTTAAACACCTCACACCCCCTACTTTATTTTAAAACAGGCGGAATTATTTACAGTCTTATTTTGCAGTGTCGTAAAAAAATTGTAGTTTTGCACCGTATTTGTTAGTAAAGGTTAAAAATTCATTCCTTTTCTTAATGTACACTGTGCCATGCATAAGCATGTATTGAAATTTTCCTTTTTGGGTTGCGGCGTCCTGGCCGCCGCGACGGTAGGCTTGCTTCTCCTGAGTGCCTGCCGCAAGGCTCCTGTTGCCGATGCCGGGCTGCAGTCGCCACGCGCCGACTCCGAAGAATTCCATGCCGACAACGACATTGCCATGACTGTGCGCAGTCTGGCCGACGCCCTGAAAGTGGGCGAACCACTCGATTCCGTTGAATATGATTTCAAAGGTGTGCTCACCGACGGCCAGGGCTCACCCCTCTACACCGATGTGCAGGGCTCTCCCGGCATGTGGGAGGTGGATGTGCTCGACAAACGGAATGTGATAATACGCAATCTGTACCTCGGCGACCTTCTCCCCCTCGACCTTCAGACCTATATACTGCAGAGCCTCGCCCTCGACACCGAACAGCAGCTATCCTATAACGTGCATGACGCCGTGGATGAGGACGACACTGAAATAAGCGTCTATGACTTCGGGGGAGGCTATCTCCGCTTCGAGGTGAGAGCCGCTATGGCTCCCAACGGACTTGAAGGACCGTTGCTTAATATAATCATGAGTGCTGATCCTCCGGCCGGGGTCGAAACACAAACCAGCGCGTAGGCTCGAACCTCGGCAAAGCCATCAGCTGCACATCGGCCTTACGGTCTTCGATTGTCTCCTGGGCATTCCCCACCCTTTTACCCGCCGACTCCAAGGCGTCGCGCACCGCTGTCAGCGCTTTCTGCGGTGTGTTGTTATCCTGCGACAGATGGCAGAGGAATATATATTGCAGGTCAGGATTGATTATCTCTTTCAGGAAGGCGGCTGTGTCGGTATTATCCATATGCCCCGACTCGGTCTGTATCCTCGCCTTCAGATACTCCGGATACCGCCCCATGCGCAACATCGTAAGGTCATAGTTGGCCTCGATCACCAGATAGTTGGCCCGGCTCATATAATGCCGTGCCCGCTCTGTCACTGCCCCGAGGTCGGTGGCCAGCACAAAGCGGCGGTTGTCAAACTCTATCGAGAAGCCCATGTTGTCGATACCGTCGTGAGGCACCTCGAAGGCCGTTATCGAGAGCTCGCCCAACGTGAAGGGTATCTCCTTGAAAATAGGCTGGTGATAATCCTTTATCCTTTTCGAAATGCTGTGGCGGCGCAGAATACCGTTGAGCACACGGTTGGTGCAATACACCTTGAGATGCTTGTTATTGCGCAGAAGTGTGTAGACGTAGCGCACATGGTCGGAATGGTCGTGAGTCAGCAGCACACCCGACACCTTGCGAATATCCACGCCGTTGGCCTTGAGCGTCGATTCTATCACATCGGCCTTCAGTCCGGCGTCAATCAGTATACCCCCCTTCGACGTGCCTATATAGCAGCAGTTCCCGCTCGAGCCTGACCCGAGCGACATGTAATGCAGCAGACGGTCGCCCGGCTCCCTCTTCTTAGGAGGCTGGGGAATCTCGGCTGCGGCATATACGTTGCGTCTCACCACAGCAGGCTGTTTCGGTTCATCCCACTCCTCAAACGGGAGCTGGGCCATATTCTCAAATGATATCTTGCGGCGTGACATGCTTAATGCTGGCTATAGATTAGAAAAATTGCCGGACGCTTGTCGAAGTCATAGCTTCTCTTCCTCCATTTCGAGGCGGGAAGGGTGACGATTGTCTCTTTCTCAGGGTCAGTGATGTCGCAGGCCACGCAAAGGAGCGTGTCAGGCTTCAGCACTGTGGCCAGGGTGGCTATCATCCGGTTGTTGCGGTAGGGGGTCTCTATGAATATCTGGGTCATGTCGGCGCGGCGCGACAATGCCTCGAGATCGCGTATGCGTTTCTCGCGGTCGCGCGCCTCGATCGGCAGGTAGCCGTTGAATGAGAAACCCTGGCCGTTGAAACCTGACGCCATCAGGGCCATCAGGATGCTCGACGGCCCCACCATCGGAATCACCCTCAGCCCCTCGCGCTGCGCTATGCTCACCACGGCGGCTCCCGGGTCGGCCACGGCCGGACATCCGGCCTCGCTCATGACCCCCATGGGCTCTCCACGGCGCAAGGCGTCGAGATAACCGCTTATCTGTGTGGGGTCGGTGTGGCGGTTCAATTCGTAGAAGGTCACCCCGGCTATGTCAAAGGCGGGGTCGCAGCGTTTCAGAAAACGTCGCGCCGTGCGCACGTTCTCCACTATGATGTGGTGCAGACCGCGCAACACGTCGAGGTTCCCCTCCGGCAATACGTCGCGGAGCGGGGCGTCACTGATGTTCACGGGCACCAGATAGAGGGCATTGATGAGTTTCATATATACAAAATTAATAAACTTTTTTTACTTGCGCAATTTTATTAATTTTGCACCCATGTTACCTGACGGTTTTGTTAATATGATGCGCGGCCTTCTCGGCGGGGAGACCGATGCCTTTCTGGAGGCCATGCAGCTGCCTCCTGTCACCTCCGTACGCCTCAACCGCCGCAAACCGGGGGCTGAGTTCCCGGGCTCGCGCCCTGTGGCCTGGTGCCCCGACGGCCTGTATCTGCCGCAACGTCCCCTGTTCACTCTTGACCCTCTGCTGCATGCGGGGGCATACTATGTGCAGGATGCCTCGTCGATGATTCATCAGGAGGCCACGGCGCGTATAATAAGCCGCCTGAAGGGTGACGCCGCTGAGGCTTTCCCGGTGACGCTGCTCGACCTCTGCGCCGCTCCCGGCGGGAAAACAACCGCAATGATCAACGCTTTGCCCGACGGCTCACGGGTAGTGGCCAATGAATATGTGGCCCGGCGCGCCACAATCCTCAGGGAGAATCTCACCAAATGGGGATATCCGCATGTGCAGGTCACCAACCGCGATTCATCCTGGTTTGCCCGCAGTGGCGACAAGTTCGACATCGTGGCTGTCGATGCCCCTTGCTCGGGCGAGGGGATGATGCGTAAGGATGAGGATGCCGTGAAGCAATGGTCGCCCCAACTGATTGAGGAGTGCGCCCGCCTGCAACGCGAGATTCTCACAAACGCTGTCGAGGCCCTCGCTCCGGGGGGTTACCTGATTTATTCCACATGCACTTTCAATACCGTTGAGAATGAATCAATTGCAGAATTTATCTACAATTCGCTAAAACTTATTGACATCGACCTCGATTTTCCGGCTGAATGGGGCATTCCGCGTGGCATAGGCACCACCCTGCCGGTGTATCGCTTCATGCCTCACCGCACTGAGGGTGAGGGGCTCTTTCTCGCTGTGTTTCAGAAACCGGGAGTGATTGACGCCGACTCGCGCCGGAGTGTGTGCACACCTTCGACGGTGGTGAAGCGCCCTCTCAAGGGGAAGATGCAGCCGCAGCCTGACGTCCCACCCATCGAGGAGATTCTTTCGGTTGATTTCGACCGCACCCGTTTCCCGATGGTGGAGCTGACCGAGCAGCAGGCGGTGAGTTATCTGCGGCGCGAGTCGGTGGTGCTCCCCCCTGACACACCCAAAGGTATATGTATACTCACCTATCGCGGACTCCCCCTCGGCCCGGCCAAGAATATCGGCCAGAGGGCCAACAACCTCTACCCGAAGGGCTGGCGTATCCTCATGAGATAGAGCGGCTTTACTAAGATGGGAGAGCGCACGTTGAGCGGACACCCGACTTTAATCTTTGTTAAAAAATTGCGAGTGTCGGCTAAATCCCTTACCTTTGTGTATCTTAAAATTTAAAATGATATGAAATTCAAGACAAACGCGAAATGCGCGGGCTGCTCCTCCGCCATTCTCGATGCCATGCGCAGCAAGTTCCCCAACCAGGAATGGAGCCTCGACCTCAACTCAGCCGACAAGGTGCTCGAGTGCCACGGTGTGCCCGATAATGCCGAACAGGCTGCCCAGGTGGTGAAGACCATCGAGGAGACCGGATTCAAAGGTGCGTGGATCACACCCGACCGCGTGGCTTATTGAGCTGTAAAATAATCGAAGAGGTATAAAAAAGATTGATAATGATTGAGATCCGAAATGTCTCCAAATCTTACGGACCGCTGACGGTGCTTCACGACGTGTCGCTTACCATCCCCGAGGGGGAGATAATGGCCATCGTGGGTCCATCAGGAGCCGGAAAGACCACTCTTCTCCAGATAGCAGGCACACTCGACCGTCCCGATTCAGGCACAGTACTCTGTGACGGCACCGACCTTTTCCGCCTCAAGGATAAGAAACTGTCGTCATTCCGCAATCTCAACATAGGCTTCGTGTTTCAGTTTCACCAGCTTCTGCCGGAGTTCTCGGCTCTGGAGAATGTGGCCATGCCGGCTCTCATAGCCGGACGCAAACGGAAGGAGGCGTTCGCTGAAGCCGGGCAGCTCCTCTCCGACCTTGGACTGGCCGACCGTCTCACTCACAAACCGGCGCAGATGTCGGGTGGTGAGAAGCAGCGTGCCGCCATAGCGCGTGCCCTTATCAACCATCCGAGGGTGGTTTTCGCCGACGAGCCCACGGGGAGCCTCGATTCACGCAACCGCGAGGAGATCCAGAACATCATATCACGTCTGCGCGAGGAGAAGGGACAGACCTTCGTAATCGTCACACACGACCGCGATATGACCGCCATAGCCGACCGTACAGTCGAGATGGCCGACGGCAAAATCGTCACAAGTTTGGATATTTGACCCTTTTTAGTTATCTTCGCACCCGGAAATCCGGGAAAATCAAGTTATTTTACCTCAGAGATACCGTAAAAAACTATTATAAATACCGTAAAACCAATTCAATAAAAACAATATAACAATGGCAAATCCCGAAAACAACCAGAACAAGAATCAGCTTCAGATTCAGCTCCGTCCCGAAACTGCCGACGGCAAGTACAGCAACCTCGCTATGATCGGCCACGGCCCCAACGAGTTCCTCATCGACTTCATCTTCGCTGCTCCCGGCATGCCCCAGGCTCCCGTTGTAAGCCGCGTTATCATGAGCCCTGAGAACGCAAAGCAGCTCATGTTCGCCCTCACTGACAACGTGAAGAAATACGAGGCTCAGTTTGGCGAGATCCAGCCCCGTGGCGGCAAGAACCCCGGCATCGGCAACAACTGATCTGAATCACTCTGATCCGAAATTGTCTGATCTATGACTATGAAATGCGGATGAGTCTCTCATCCGCATTTCTACATTATTCTATTATTGTTTATCTTATGGAAAACAACCTTACACTCTACAACTCGCTCACGCGCATCAAGCAGCCTTTCAAGCCTCTCCATGATGGACATGTGGGCATGTATGTGTGCGGACCGACTGTCTATGGCGACGCACACCTGGGTCATGCACGACCCGCCATCACTTTCGACATCCTTTTCCGTTACCTGCGTCACTTAGGGTATAAGGTGCGCTATGTACGCAACATCACTGATGTGGGCCACCTTGAACATGACGCTGACTCGGGCGAGGATAAGATTGCCAAGAAAGCCCGCCTCGAACAGCTTGAGCCTATGGAGGTGGTGCAACTCTACCTCAACCGTTATCACCACGACATGGAGGCACTCAACGTGCTCCCCCCCAGCATCGAGCCCCACGCCTCAGGCCATATCATCGAGCAGATTGAATATGTTAAGAAGATTCTTGAGGCAGGATATGCCTATGAGAGCTGCGGATCGGTCTATTTCGATGTCGAGAAGTATAACCGCGACCATAACTACGGCAAACTCTCGGGCCGCAACATCGAGGATATGCTCTCCACAACCCGTGCCCTCGACGGCCAGGAGGAGAAGCGTAATCCGCTCGACTTCGCCCTCTGGAAGAAGGCGTCGCCCGAACATATAATGCACTGGCCCTCACCCTGGAGCGAGGGTTTCCCCGGCTGGCACCTTGAGTGCTCTACCATGGGCGAGAAATATCTCGGCGAGTGCTTTGACATTCACGGAGGTGGTCTCGACCTCCTCTTCCCCCACCATGAGTGCGAGATCGCGCAGAGTGTGGCGGCTCAGGGCCATGAGGCGGTGAAGTATTGGGTACACAACAATATGATTACCATCAACGGCAAGAAGATGGGTAAGAGCTATAACAATTTCATTACCCTTGAGCAATTCTTCGACGGCTCGCATCCCCTCCTGGAGCAGCCCTACACCCCGATGGTGATACGTTTCTTCATCCTCCAGGCGCAATACCGCTCTACGGTGGATTTCTCAAACGCCGCCCTTCAGGCCGCTGAGAAGGCCCTGCAGAAGATAACCGACGGCTACCGTCGTCTGCAGAATCTCAAACCGGCTGACAAGTCTACCGTTGAGGTGCCTGATTTCATGAAGGCCTGCTACGAGGCTATGGATGACGACCTCAACACACCGCAGGTTATCGCCCAGCTCTTCGAGGCCTGCAAGATTATCAACTCGGCATCTGACGGTGCTGTCAAGCTCTCGGCCGATGACATCGAGCGTCTCCGCAAGCTCTTCGACACGTTCCTTATCGAGATATTGGGTATGAAACTCGGCAACGAGGATAACACGGCAGCCACAAAAGCCTACGAAGGGGCTGTTGACCTTCTGATGGAGATCCGCAAGAATGCCAAGACCAACAAGGACTGGGCCACTTCCGACCTGATCCGCGACCAGCTCGCCAATCTCGGCTTCGACGTGAAAGACACCAAGAACGGCGTCGAATGGAGCCTGAAATAACAAGAATAAATTCACGAAATTAAAATGGCTGTAGGTCAGTGACCTACAGCCATTTTAATTTCTTCTGCAATCTAATATTGTGTCAATGCTCCTCGCTGTGGATGAGCTTCAGGAGCTCTTCGATTGCCTCCTCGCTGGGGATGTTCTTCTTGACGAGCTGCTTACCTTTGTAAAGGCTTACCTTGCCGGGACCGGCACCGACATAGCCGTAGTCGGCATCCGCCATCTCTCCGGGTCCATTCACGATACACCCCATCACACCAATCTTCAAACCCTTGAGATGGGTCGTGGCAGCTTTCACCTCACGCAAAGTGGTCTGAAGGTCGAACAAGGTTCGTCCGCAACTCGGACATGCTATATACTCTGTCTTGCTGATGCGCAGACGGGCAGCCTGAAGCAGACCCAAAGCCACGGAATCGACCTCCTCGGCCGTGAAGGCCGGAGCCTCCACCCATATTCCGCTGCCATAACCACCCAGAAGCAACGCGCCATAGTCAGCACCCGCTTTCACCTGGAAATCCTCAAGCGAACTGTCATCATACTCCATATGTATGATAACCGGATTCTTACCACCGGCCAGCACAAAACGGTCGATCCACGACGCTATCTCACCGGGACGGTTAAGATTTGACGACCCGATCACCACCGGAAGGTCATCCTCAAAGAGGCGTACCTCCTCCGAGGCATCCACCATATGCCATGCGGCCGGCACGGCTGCTATATCCAAGCCGATCACAAGGGGATGGTTCACACCCTCGAAGCCGGGTACCGCCACAGCGCGTGAGCGTGTACACTCAACCACCTCTCCCGCAGGTTCCGCCACAGGTGCATGTCCCTGACGCGACGTGATATATTCGCGCAACTTCAAAGCCACCGGAATCTCCTTCTCGGGATCCTCGGTCAGCGACACCCTTATCGTGTCGCCTATGCCATGCGAGAGCAACGCCCCGATTCCCACGGCACTCTTTATGCGGCCATCCTCGCCGTCGCCGGCCTCGGTCACACCCAAATGCAAGGGGAACGCCATACCCTCCTCGCGCATACGGCGGTCGAGCAGATGCACCGTCTCAACCATCACCACCACGTTCGAGGCCTTGATTGAGATGACAATATCGTTGAAATCCACCTCACGGCATATACGCAGGTACTCCATCACCGACTCCACCATGCCGGGGGCGGTGTCACCGTAACGGCTCATGATACGGTCGGATAGTGAACCATGGTTCACACCTAAGCGCACCGCCGTCTTATGCTCGCGGCAGAGCTCCAGAAAGGGTATGAGAGTCTCGCGGATACGCTCTATCTCACCCTGGTACTCCTCATCGGTGAAGTCGAGTTTCTTGAACGTACGGGCTGCATCCACGAAATTACCGGGATTGATGCGCACTTTCTCGCAGGTTGTGGCCGCCTTGAAAGCGGCGTTGGGATTGAAATGTACGTCGGCCACCAGAGGCACATGGCATCCGGCGGCGTCGAGACCCTTGCGGATCTCGGCCATATTCTCAGCCTCACGCACACCCTGCGTGGTGAGACGCACAATCTCACCACCCGCCGCCGCTATGCGCAGCGACTGCGCCACACTCCCCTCGGTGTCGAGGGTCGAGGTGTTTGTCATTGACTGCAGCCGTATCGGGTTATCACCGCCAATCTCGGTATTGCCGACTTTTGTCACACTGCTTTTACGTCGTTTATAATTGTATATGCTCATTGTCGTTATTGTTGTTGTTATTGTTGTTGGGACGCGCGTCCCTACGGTT
>CANPMT010000048.1 GCA_947575235.1 uncultured Porphyromonadaceae bacterium | reverse complement strand
TTCGTGGTATATCTCACCCCTCTGATACCCTTGGTGCTTGTGCCATACATGACCCAACGGTATGTCGACAAGAACCGGATTATCACAACCGATATACGGCCCACCGACAAAGCTGCCGAGGCAGCCGAGGCATCGGCCAATCAGCCCTATCATTTCCAGGGGTCGCGTTCCACATGGATGCTGGTAAGTCTGATATGCCTTTACATGTTTCTCACCTATGCCACGACCTCAATATCCTATTATGCCCCCTTCTGCATGGAACATTACGGTATGAACACCACACAGGTAGGAGTAGTGACAGCCATGTACTATCTGATGTGTGCCGTATGCGGTGCCTGGGTAAGCAAGCTCAAGATATTCTTCGGGAAAAAGACAATGTTCATCTGTCTGGCGTTGTGCGCTGCCGGTCTGCTTACGATAGGGTTTACCCATAATTTCCTGATTTACACCGTAGCGTCGCTTGTCACCGGATTCGGCTACGGCATAATCCAGCCCATAATCTACAACAAGACCACCTATGTGGCGCCCACCCGTAAACAGGGTACGCAATACTTCGGTTATGTACTTTCGGCCAACTACGTCTCCATCATGATGGTGCCCTTTGTGGATGGACTGGCACGCAAGGTGTTTCATTCCACCATACCCACATTCGAGTTCATATTCAGCGGAGCTGTTGTGGTAGCGATTCTCCTCTGGGCGTTGCTGAAACGTAACTACTACGTATTCGCGGTGAATCCCGACTCCCCGGCTCCGACCAAGGCAGAGATAGGAGACACCCACTGAATTATAGCCACGAGAGGGAGGTGTTTTGCGACCCCGGCAAAGATGGATATGAGCATAAAATTCTTTGTCATTTCCATAGACTATGAAGAAAAATTCGTAACTTTGTAGGTCAACAGAGGTTAACAATGACTGTAGAAGAACTCGAAAATATAATCAAGCATGCCGAAGTGTCGCGTGTGCAATTCAAGGAGCGTATCGAAGATAATTATAAAATCGGTACGGAAATGGTTGCATTCAGTAATTCTCGAGGGGGGGCTATTCTTATCGGTGTTCGTGATAAGACAGGGGATATGAATCCGCTGAGTCCTGACGAGCTTCGGGAAGCCAATAACTCATTGTCTAATATTGCGACACAGAATGTTGACCCTCGTATTGGAATAGAAACAGACACAGTTACTGTGGATGGGGGCAGTATATTAGTTGTGATTGTCAAGGAGGGTGTCAACAAACATAGGTCGCTTGTGCGCCCTGCTCCGATCCGCATCTTCATACTTGACGATCGAATTGAAATTCATAGTCCAGGCACGCTGCCCCGAGGTTTGGCTGTTGATGACATAGAGAAAGGAACATCGATGCCTCGTAATGAGCAACTGTTCTATCATGCCAACTTCCTGCTGCCGTATTCAGGAGCCGGAACAGGAATACTCCGTGCCCTTGACGAAGGTGTAGAGATGAAATTTGACAATGATGAGCAAACGAAGGAATTTGTCGTTACCATTCCTCGAAAGACATCAGATGAACCGGCATCTGCTTCAGAAGAACCAGTAAATGTCTCCTATGAAACAGGAAAGGAACTGGGAATGAAGCAGGAGAAGGAGAAAAGTAACGAAGCGGAGGAACTAAGTAAGAAAAAAACTGACCAAGCTACTGACCAGGTTTCTGACCAAGTAATTGACCAGGTTACTGACCAAGTAACTGACCAGGTTACTGACCAAGTTACTGACCAAGTTACTGACCAAGTTACTGACCAAGCTACTGACCAAGTCGCTACTTCAGAAATTGATAGAAAGTTATCAAGAAAGGATTTGACGGGACGGCAGAAAGATATTATAAATTTTTGTTCTGTGCCGCGATCCACATTTGAGATTATGCAGAGATTATCCTTGACCAATCATTACTACAATAGGCTCAAGTATATTCAGCCTCTTGTAGAAGCGGGGTTTCTAAGGCTAACTATTCCAAAATCACCTACCTCTCCCAATCAAAAATATGTAAAGGTCAAGAAGTAATGAATACGACTAAACTGAAACATCAAGAACCACGCCATCTGTGGCGACATCGTTACCAAACAAAGTAACTGAAGAAGATTATGGATTCAATTAGAATTAAGGGCTATAAATCTTTTAAGGACATCGCTGTGTCGCTTGAAAGGATCAACATACTGATAGGCTCTAACGGAGCGGGAAAAAGCAATTTCCTTTCTCTGTTTGAACTCTTGGGCAATGCTTATGAGGGCTTTCTTGCCAGAAGCGTCGCCCAATCAGGAGGTGTGGACAAACTTCTTCATATGGGCAGAAAAGTAACGGATCGTATCTCTATTGAAGTCAAAGAGGATAATAATTCCTATGGGCTTGATCTTATGGAGTCTGATGGCAGTTTGATTGTAGAGAATGAAAAAATAGGCTATTCTTGTACGCCGGGTCAATGGACTTACAATTATATTGCAACGTTCAAAAATGAAACTGCATTGAAGGGGTATCATGGAACGAGAAGAGGGGACTATATCAAACAATATATGTCTCAAATCAAAAAGTTTCATTTCCATGACACCGGTCGCACCTCTCCATTTACGGGAGAGTCCAATGTTGTTAATGATTCCTATCTTCTATATTCCAAAGGTGATAATTTGGCAGCATTCCTTTACGGGATCATGACAAAGTATCCTATGGTTTATAAGCGTATAGTAAGCGTTATTCAGTCAGTGGCACCTTTCTTTCATGACTTCTATCTTGCTCCGAATGAAAGCGGCGGGGTGAGACTGCAATGGAGAGATAAGTTCTCTGAGGTGATATATGGCCCGAATGATCTTTCTGACGGTACGATAAGATTTATCGCTTTGACAGTTCTTTTCATGCAACCCGATCTCCCGAAAGTTATAGTCATTGATGAGCCTGAGTTAGGGCTACATCCGGTTGCGATTGAGAAGTTGGCTGGTCTCATAAAAATGGCCGCCAACCGTGGCACTCAAGTGATAGCCGCTACTCAGAATGCAGAACTCATAAGTAATTTCCAGCCGGAAGATATTCTTACGGTAGATCAGCGTGAGGGAGAATCTCTGATCCGGCGGTTAAATGCGGATGAATTTAGCCAATGGCTAAATGACTACACTTTAGGGGATCTGTGGAAGCAAAGAATCATGAAAGGAGGTCAACCGGTATGAAAAGACTGATTATAGTTTGCGAAGGCCCAACGGAAAATGAATTCTGTTTGACTGTGCTTGCTCCGGCATTGCTCAAATTGGAGATATATGTAGATGCTCCGCTCGTAAAGAAGTCCAACGGCGGTATAGTGCCCTGGCAGAATATCAAACGCCAGATTGAGACTCATCTTCATGAAGGAAATGCTTATGTCTCAATGCTTGTGGATTATTATGGCATCAAAGACAGCTATAATTTCCCGGGATGGGCAGAAAGTAAAAGCATCTCATCGTTGAGCGAGAGGTGGAAATTCTTGTGCGAAAGCATGAAAGCAGACATCGCACCGGAGTTGGCAAGTCGCTTCATTCCATACATGCAGATTCATGAATTTGAGAGTCTTCTGTTCAGTGACATTGCTGTATTCAAAGATAATTTCACCCAAAAGGAGATGGATTTTTCAATTCTTGAAGACGCGGTTCGTGAGTTTGCCAATCCCGAGGAAATAAACTCCCGTCCTACACTTGCACCATCAAAGCGCCTTATCGGTGCCATACCAAGCTATGAAAAGGTGCTTTTCGGCAATTACATAGCAAGTGAGATTGGCCTGACAAGAATTATGGAGAGATGTCCATTATTCAATCAATGGATTACAACTCTCATGTCGATTTAATTCTTAATAAATCTAATATCAAAGAAATGATATGGACGAACCCAAAGAGACGTTACACCAGATAGGTGATTCAGTCGGGACTCATTCCCAAAAGGATTTGATAAGCAATTACCCAAGCAAGGCAATTGGCAGAGTAGACTGCACCCTTACAGATAACAAGGGGGTGGTCCACATTCAAAATTTTTGGCTTACCAATGGAGATACCATAGATAGGGCTGAACTATCATAAAAATATTCGATTGAGTAAATATGGAATTTGATAATAATACTCCTGAAAAAGGTTGTTGCTGGCACTTTGCGCAGCAAGAAGGTGGCCGTGAAGATGGTCCTAATGATGCGATGATGCAAAACTTCAAGGCGAGTCCTTATAAATCGCTCGTCAGAGAAGCGATTCAAAATTCATTGGATGCTGTTCTTGATCATACTAAACCCGTAAAAGTTGAATTCAAGTTCGGTAACTTAAATACGCGCTCATTCAAGAATTTTTATGAGCTGAAACATCATATCAAGGGATGCCAAGAATATTTCAACTGGCAGACAAAGGCCGTTGAACTGTATGGGGCTATGGATTCATATTTCACCTCATCTATTATGGGCAAGGGAATTGGGTATATCAGAATATCCGATTTTAACACCAAGGGAATGGACTATGACCCTAATTCTTCATCGTCTCGTTTTTATGCGTTTGCCAGAGCCGCAGGTGTAAGCGCAAAACTTGATCAGGAATCAGGTGGCTCCTTCGGATTCGGTAAATCTGCATACTTTCAATTGTCGCCTATTGGCACTGTCTTTATCTCTACTTTGACTAATTCCGGACAAAGTGCATTTGAAGGAGTCTCTTGGCTATGTACGCATAAGTACAAGGGTAATAAAGTTTGCTCTGTCGGCTATTATGATAATAATGGTGGAATGCCTATAACAGATCCAGAAAAGATCCCTAATAGATTTAAACGTTCTGAACCAGGTACAAATTTTTACATTCTCGGGTTCCGCGAGTCTGATAAAAATCAGGCTATTGATGAGATGATACTGGAGGTTCTAAGGAGCTTTTGGATGGCAATAGAATGTGGCAAATTGGAAGTTGCCATTGATGATCGCGAAATAAATTCATCCAACTTAGCACACTATCTCACATCCTACTTCACAGAAGAAATTGACGAAACAGCTAAGCGAGGATACTATAATCCACGCCCATATTATAATGCCGTCCGTGGTATAGGATCCAACCCCAAGGCTCGAAAATTTGTCGAGAACATTCCTATTTTAGGGGAATGTGTCTTCTATCTCCTTAAGGCTGAATGTCCAAAAGATAAAATTATCTATATGCGGCGACCTCTTATGCTGGTATATGGCAAACGTACCCAGACCAGCTATGGAGTTTTTGGTGTATTTGTTTGCTCGAATCCCAAAGGAGATGAGATATTACGATCACTTGAAAACCCTGCTCACGATGAATGGAAAGCAACTAACTGGCGAGATAAAAATGGCCGCATTGTCGAAGACGGTACTCTTGCATTAGAGGAGATTCACAATTTCCGGCAGCGTTGTTTTGCAGAATTGTTTTCAAATAGCCAAGAAACCGCATTGGAGATCACGGGACTTGATGATCTGCTTTATATTCCGGAGAATCTTCTTTCAGAGGAGGATTCCGAAGCTGACCATCCGGAAGGACTTCCTACTGGCTTCATAAAAGATGAAGGTCTATCTCTGACTACCGACATCAAGGATAGTGGAGATGAGGCTATTAAAAACGTAACTGACGATTCAAATATCGGGTCTGTAAAGATTACAAGACCCGGAACTGTCGAAGATGATCCAGACGATGAAGAAGGAAGAAATGTTGGCTTAAGGATCCAGACTGACCGACCAGTCAGGAGAAGAGGGAAAAAGCCACGTGCAGGTAATAATTTCCGGAAAGCTCGTGTCGTAGATTCTGAAGGTAGCTTTAGAGAGTATATTCCCGTAGAATTTAGAGTAGTGGCTCAAAATGAAAATGGGCAATACTACCACAACCTCATTATACATGCGCCTCATGATATTGCAGATGGCGACATAGAGATTGTCACCATTGGGGAGCAATCGGATGATATAGTAGATCTTGATTATTGTGACAATGGCAAGATTGAAGATAACCTTGTATGTGGAGCATCGCTGAAAGCAGGGAGAAATGTAATCAAAATCCTTTTCTCCGACAATATGCGTCATGCCATAAAATTGAAAGCATATGAAAATAAATAATCTTTCATTCCCTTATCCGGTATTGGGAATTGGAGACGATATTGCACCAACTCCTGGATTTCAAGGTACACCCAGAATATCGAAAACTGGGGGCAACTATGTTTTCGAGGTAGATTTGGATATGAGAAATTCTGACATAGAAGCACTGGTCAGAAAGGGATTAGCGAAATATGTTTGCGAGATAGAATGTAGTAGGACCCTCCTACGAAAATGCCATTTTGAAAAGGGACCTCATTTTAGAATTGAAGTGCCTCGCAAATTAGTGGCTGAGAGAATAACACTGCAATTTTCTATAGTTGCGGTAGCACCCATTATCGGGTATTCCAATTCTCAGTGCCATGAGGATTACAAAGGCTATGAATTTGATCTTGAGCCCGGAGACCTTTTAGCATTTATCGGCCAATGTACTTATGACGTTGACATAAAATATGATAAACTTAAGTCTGTAGGTTCCTTCATGCAGATTTCGGAAGGTAAAATGGATAAGATGCCTCGTTTCCTGTTGGGTGGCGATAAGATTGATATTAAGTTGCCTACCGATATCTATGAGCGTTACCGGAAGTCAGTGCATGGGAATCGACAATTTTCACATATTGTCCATTCTTCTATAGTTTTCAATGCACTAGTGTATGCTCTCTTATACTTTCAGGAGAATAAAGAGTCTTTATGGGCAAGGACCCTTAAATACAGGGTAGACAATGAACACGCTTTGGAGAAATTCAAAGAAAATGACACTCTTTCAACTGGAGACCCGGACGAAATAATGGAGTTGGCTCAAATCTTGTTGCTCGATCCTTACAAGCGTCTTTTCGAATCTTTAGATACACTTATATCATCAGAGGAGGAATAATTCATGATAGCTCAACGAACATTTAAGAAAGCATACGCGGAAACCTTAGCAGACCGCGTTAGAAATGGCTATGATCTGGACTTGTACGGAAAAGAAGCTTTTCCTTATGACAAGGATGAAGTGCTGATTATTCCTACAATCAGATATCCCGAAGGGTTGTTAAGCAAACTAATACCAACAGCACAAGGTGACTGCCAATCAGCAATCGCCCTTTTTGAAGCGTATCCAAATCTGACTCCTCTTCAGGCTTCTGATAAGGCATTCTGGACTTATTTGACTCATGTAGATTTGTTTGAATATGTGCAAGCAAGATATCCAAAAGTCAAACAAGAAGATTTTTCCAACATAAATTATGTTCTTAATCATTGGTTTTATATCTCTGATTGGATAAAAGTGCATCCTCTGGCATCCCTTTGGTGGTACGTGTATCTCACATATGATGAGGCAAGTGCGGATCCTTATAAATACACTAAACAATTTTTTGAGAGCTATGAGTTCCGAACAAATTTTGTCCAGTATTCAATTGCCAGACACAAAGAAGCTGTGATAGGATATTTTGACTTTCTTATGGAAAACGAGGATGTAATGTCTCAGTTTTTCAAAAGCAGAAATCGTTTTATCACCAAATATCTCAATAAACTCGGTGGTTCTCGGCTTTTGAGTACGTTAGATCGTAATTTCTTCAAGGCTGAATTAACACGTATAAAACCACAAATTCTTGCGGTGACTTCCAATTATCGTGAAGATGAGAGTGAAGGATTTGATGATTCATACTTTGAAGAATGAAACACACCACTAATCTGCTCTTATACAATATTTGAGAATTGGTAACCATAGTGTGCGTCCACACTATGGTTACTATTGTAGCCGCTGCTGAGAGACGAGGTGTAGGAAGTTTGCCACTGAATTCTGAGTCCTCAACAAAAGGACGAGCGGTTTCTTAATCAAGCACGGAGGGCGGTCAGAGGAGGCCGATCGAGTTCAGGAAAATCAGGAAGATGGCTGCCGGGCAAATCCATTTGAGGGAGAAGGTGAGGAGCGGAAGAAGCACAAAGCGGTAACGCCCGTAGTCGGTGAACTGATCGCGGAGAAATTTCTTGTCAATCATCCAGCCTACAAAGAAGGAACATACCATGCCGCCAATCGGCAGACAGATGTTTGACGAGAGGTAATCGAAGAGGTTGAATATCGTCAGTCCGCCGATGGTGAAGCCTGAGAGTGGTCCGAAACTCAAAGCGCAGAGCACTCCGCCACAAAGCGATATGGCCGAAGAGAGCAGGGTGGCGTTGCGTCGCGACATTCTCTTCTCCTCGCAGAAGAAGGTGATTGAGATCTCGCTCATCGACACAGTCGAGGTGAGCGACGCCAGGAAGAGAAGCAGGAAGAAGAGAGTTGACCATACCATCCCACCAGGCAACTGGCTGAAGATGTAGGGGAGCACCTCAAACACCAAGGTCGGGCCTGCCTGAGGGGAGAGCCCGAATGAGAAGACAGCCGGGAAGATGATGATGCCCGAGAGCACAGCCACTGAAGAATCAAGCACCGCTCCCACAGCCGCCGTGCGTCCAAGACGGTTTGTGTCGCTGAAATAGGAGGCATAGGTCATCATGCACCCCAGACCGAGACTCAGAGAGAAGAAAGCCTGGCCGAGCGCACCCAACAATACAGAAGGTGTGATTTTGGAGAAGTCGGGATGGAACAAAAATCTCACACCCTCACCGAAGCCCGGAAGAGTCATGGAATTTATGCAGAAGGCTATGAGAAGGAGGAAGAGCATCGGCATAAGGATATTCGATGCCCGTTCGATACCCTTCGTGACACCTCCCAACAGTATGAAAGTGTTGCAGAAGAGGAATATCACGGTCCATAGGATGGGACGCCATCCTGTGGTGAGTGATGTGAACTGACCATGTCCTCCCGCCATGTCGCCGAATGAGAGCTGCCCGAATGCCGAAGATATGCAATACTCCACTGTCCATCCCGCCACTACGGAATAGAAACTCAGTATAAGGAGTGAGGCCACAATGCCGATATAACCGGTGAACTGCCATTTCTGCCGCGGAGCCAGCTTGGAGTAAGCTCCGAAGACGTTTGAACGTGTGCCACGCCCCATGGCAAATTCAGCGCAAAGCACAGGCACGCCGATAAGAAACACGAACAGCATATAGCAAAGAAGGAATGCACCGCCGCCATGCACGCCGGCTTCGTAAGGGAACCTCCAGATATTGCCCAGACCCACGGCTGAACCTACAGTAGTGGCGAGGGCGCCAAATTTAGTGGTGAATACAGCTCTCTCTTTCATCAGATGTAAATTCTTTCGCAATAATAAATTGATACTCTAATTAGAACGCTCCGGAAGCAAAAAAAATTACGGCATGGTAAAATAAATTTTTCTTAACGCGGCTTAAAAGTAAATACACTCTAAAACGGTCGGTATTTGTGAATTTTTTTAAGTTTTATTTGTAATTTGCTATATTTTGTTGTAAATTTGCACATCAGATAGAGGTTATGATGTTAAAGTTTGTAGGTACGGCATATCTTACCTGACATCCTCATCCATAATGCACGGCTCCACTGATACCCGACCCGATATGAATGATTTTAAAACATACTTCACAAAAACTCTCAGGACTATTCTCACGCAGAATATCTTCAGTGTTGACTATCCGATATATCTTTTTGTCGGTGTGGAGCAGTATGTCTCTCTCCCGGAGTTTGAGGAATGGATGGCCGATAAGGAATCGTTTGATTCCGATGAGGATCAGTTGTTGTTGGATGAAACCTATATAGGGAGGATGTTATCGCGTCTGGTAGAGAATGCTGCCGAATTGCCGTTCATGATCTTATCTCTCTCTCAGCTCCATCATATCCGCAACAGGGTTCCGGAGGCGGTACCCGCGGACAGGGTGGTGGTGGTGACCGATGGTATCCGCCATTCCTACTCCTTGCCGTATCTGCCCGAAGAGTTCAGCAGGAAAATCTATCTCACAAAGACGCAGCGCCTCACGAAGTGTGTTCTCGAAGAGAGGGTGGAGGAGCTCGAAGATACCCCCCACGCCATCGACGATATAGTGAACCGTTTCCTTGCGGAGGGGAATCAACCGATGCTTTTGGCTATCCCCTCCAACCGCGTCAAGATGCTATCGGCTGCCGAGAGGAAGCGTCTGGAAAGGCTCAACTGGCTGCTGTCGCAAAGCGGAGGGGGATGCGTGATAGGGAAGTATGAACAGATGCCCGAGACGTATTTTCCCAGCCAGACAGCAGTTGACCTCCTGCATAAATATTGGGGAGATTGGGCAGTTTTCCGCGACCTCAACCTGTATGCCGATCCCGATTCCGGTTCCAAACGGCAGATACCGGTGTCGCAAGGATATATTGTTGACACTCTGATCAGGGAATGCGACAATGCACGTGATGGCAACGACTACCGCGACCTCTTTCTCACGGCTCCTACCGGCGCGGGTAAATCACTGTTGTTTCAGCTGCCGGCGTTCTACGTGTCGGAGAATAACGCTGTGACAATCGTCGTGTCGCCTCTGATAGCGCTTATGGGCGACCAGGTGAGACAGATCTACAATGAACGTCGTTTCTCGAAAGTGGCTTTCCTCAACAGCGACCTTACTTTGGTTGACCGCAACCGGGTGGTGGAGGAATGCAAACAGGGGAATATAGATGTGCTCTATATGGCCCCCGAGCTGCTCCTTGCTTCCGACCTCAGATGGTTTTTAGGGAAGCGGAGGTTAGGTTTGCTCGTGATTGACGAGGCACACCTCATAACCACCTGGGGACGTGAGTTCAGGGTGGATTACTGGTATCTCGGCCTGCATATCGATAAGATACGCAAGGCCGGGGAACACCGTTTCCCGATTATAGCCGTGACCGCCACGGCTGTGTATGGCGGCGAAAACGACATGGTGTATGATTCCCTGCAGTCGCTCTATCTCCACAACCCCCACAAGTTTATCGGCAACGTCAAACGTGATGACATAGGTTTTGTGGTGAACAATCACAAGAAAGTGTCAGAGGGTTTCGACAAATTCAAGGTGGAGGAGACGGCCGATTTTATAAGGAGGGTGAATGAGAAGAGGATAAAGACAATAGTCTACGCCCCCTTCAGGACCCATGTCGACGCTATAGAGACGGCCTTGGCCGAAGAGGAGATCCCGGATCAGACAGCCTACTATCATGCGGGTCACCTCATGGATGAGCGCCGTCATGCCCAGGATGCCTTCAAATGCAATATGGCCACCACCATGGTGGCGACCAAAGCTTTCGGCATGGGTATCGACATTCCCGACATACAGGTGGTGTATCATCATGCCCCCTCCGGCACGTTGGCTGACTATGTGCAGGAGGTGGGACGAGCCGCACGCAAGTCAGGGCTGAAGGGGTATGCCGCCATAAGCTACACATCGCTGGAGCTGAGATACATCAGGCAGCTCCATGAGATTTCGGCCATGCACCATTGGGAGCTGCGCGAGGTGCTGAGGAAACTGTATGAGATTTACCTCAGGAACGGGAAACGGAAGTCATTTCCGGTGGCGCCGGAAGACTTCGGATATATCTTCCATACCGGCAATCTTGACCAGAGGGTGATGACAGCCCTCATGATGATAGAGAAGGATTATCTCAACATGACGGGGCGTGACGTGCTCACGGCACGTCGCAACAGTCTGGACCCGAAAGTATTCGCCCGCATCATGGCCTGCAGCATGAATATGCTCACGAGAAGATACCCCGGCGTAGTCACCCCTTTGCTGGAGGATGGCGACTACGTCTACGCCACAATCGACCTCACCGGGTTCTGGGAGAGAGATTTCTTTGAGGAGAGTTTCAGCCAGCTGAGGAGAAAATTCTTCAAGGGTGGACTCCTGCGGAAGGACCATGTGGAGATTGTGCCGCAGGTAAAGATCTCGATAAATCTCGTCAAGGGGTGGCGGAAGACCTTCGGGGAGTTCAACCGGTTCTGTGACGAACTGACGGGCGTGCTGACTAAGTACGGACGCCCCGGTTTCACACTGGAGGAGTTTGAGAAAGACCTGTTTCTCCTTACAAAAGACCGTGAAAGCGCACGCAGAATCATAGGATACCTGATCGACACATATTCCCGCAATAAAGGAGCCGGCAGTACGGTGGTGTTCCAACGCCGCAAAGGGGGTGAGAGATATGGCGTCACAAGCTCACTCTCCACAATGTTGAACAGCCTGAGACGATGCTTCATCACCCTCTTCGAGGGAAAGGGTGACAAGAGCGTGAAGGTGACATGCTTCAAGAAATGCGGATCGTCGGTTCATGTCCAGGCCGTCAATCTCGCCAATATGATAGAATTGCTTGGATTCGGGCATTTCGAGATAACCGGGGGAGAGATCCCCATGATCTCCGTATCGCTCAACGAACCGGAAACTGTGAGGCGCGACGCTGAGTCGGAGAGCTACCGCAACTCCATCGTGTCAGATATGTCTGACCGTCACCATACCAATTGCCGCCTCATGGATTACTTCTTCCTCAACGCCCTGAGCGACGATGACCGCTGGAATTTCATAGAAGACTTCTTCTTAGGTGTACCCGAGGAGCAGCTTTATGAACGGTATGGGGCCTCAGCGGCCAACCATGCCGATATAGCCGGGTACATCTCGGACAAATGCTGCGAGGCTGCCGAGGCGGGTGAGACAGATGAGGGAGCAGCCGCGGCCATTTTGCCCGAGTTCCCTCCGGTTGATGACGCCCCTTACGGAGGAAACCGTCTCCTCACGATCAACGGGGTGACCAAGAAGGTTGACCGCTGGATTGCCGACGACCCGCTGAGTTTTGATAAAGTGATTATAAAACATAATCTGTGGGTGCCGAAAGACCGTTACGCCATATTGATGTCGAAGCTTGCCAAATATCATTATCCGTATTACCGCGACACGAGGCGTCTGCAGGTATACATCTACGACTTCCCCAAGCAGCGTACGGCAGTGCAGGCGAATGCCATGTATGACAAAGACCCCGTAGCCTTCTACCGCTGGTGGAAGACACACCGCGATGTCATAACCATGAACGCTCAGGAATTTCTGACGTTGCTGCAGAGAGTCAACGAGTCGCATCCGCGGATGATTGTGAAGGAGGACAAGGCTTTCCTGCTCGGGAAGCGCCCTCAGGAGGGGGTGTGACCATGCCCCTGTTTTGACGCGACGGTTGCGCATGATCGTTTTTTTTCTTAATTTTGGGAAAAATTATAACCTTAATACGATTTTCTTACCCATTATGAGACTTATCAGATTTTGCAAGGGCGTGATGCTTTGCGGAGTAGCGCTCTTCGGTATATCGGCGTCAGGCAACAACCCGACTCCGGGGTTCACAGCCACCTTGGCCGATGTCGACAGCCACGAGGCCGGCGGCAACTACTACTGCTATCCCTGGCTCAACCAGGAGCCCCCCGCACAGACCCCGGCCCCTCAGGGTTACCGCCCCTTCCACATAGAGCATTCCGGACGTCACGGCAGCCGCTGGCATATAGGCTACGGCAACTACGACAAATCAGTGGCGCTCCTTGAGAAAGGGGAGCGCAACGGCAAACTCACACCGCTCGGCGTAAAGACACTCGAGGCGGCGCGTAAGATACAGGCCGCGGCCCGCGGCCGCGAGGGTGAGCTCTCCGACAACGGTGCGCTGCAGCATCAGGGGATAGGACGCAGGATGGCCCGCAACTACCCCCAGATATTCAACGCCACCACAAACGTCAATGCCAAGTCAACCGTGGTGATACGTTCTATCCTGTCGATGTTCAACGGTCTGTCAGGGATACAGTCGGTCGTACCCTCGATCAATATCAAGACAGATGCCAGCCACGGCGACATGTGGTATATGAACTACGACGACAAAGAGGCATGGAAATCGCGCGAGAACGCCGACACCACCGTATGCCGCGAATTCCTCGCGCATCATGAGAACCACGGGGAGTATCTCAAGAAACTCTTCAACGACGAGAAGTTTGCCAAAGACAGCATCGGCGATGCCCTCTTCAATCCGCTCTACAATCTCCTGGTGAACACACAGAGCCATTCCGACCAGCCCTGGCTCGTAGACGAGATCTTCAGCATCGACGAGATACGCGAGAGATGGCAGCAGCGCAACATCAACTGGTTCATGCACGCCGGCAACTCACGCCTGACAGGCAACCGGATGCCCTTCAGCCAGGCCAACCTTCTGCGCGACATCATAGAGAGCACCGACAGCGCCATCAACTCCACCACCCCCAGCGCCAACCTGCGCTACAGCCACGACACCATCATCTTCCCACTGGCCGTGCTGATGGAGATGGAGAACTTCGGCGAAGAGATCAACGACCTTGAGCAGCTCGCCCCGAATGGCTGGCATGACTATCTCGTTGTGCCTATGGGAGCCAACATCCAGATAGTGTTCTATCGCAAAGACGGGAGCCACAGCATCGACGACGTTCTCTTCAAGGCCCTGCTCAACGAACGTGAGGTGACACTCCCTTTCCAGGCAGTGGAGGGTCCGTATTACCGTTGGAAAGACGCCAAGGAGTATTACACCAGGAAGATAGCACCCTACGTCACCGACAAACCCTGATCGGGCCGTTGCAGAGTGTAACAGATTGCATAAATAGGTCATAAATCACGCAAAGGAGGCGATTCACCAACGTTTGAATCGCCTCCTTCACTTTTTTTTGAATAAACTGGCAATTAATTCAACTTTATTGGCTAACTTTGTAGAAATTTCCGCTGAAAATATCAGGTAAAAATAACAGGTAAAAAATGGAGATGAAAAAGGAAACTAAGGCTATCAACACCCCTTACCAGCGTCGCGACGCCTATGACGCCCTGCAGATGCCCGTGTATCATGCCCTGGCATTTGAGTTTGACAACGCCGATGTCATGGCCGATGCCTTTTGCGGCCGCACCAACGCGCCCGACTATTCGCGGGTGCTCAACCCGACTGTGACTCACTTCGAGGAGAGAGTGGCGGCTCTGACCGGCGCCAAGGAGGTGAGCGCCTTCAGTTCAGGCATGGCCGCCATCAGCGCCATGCTCATCTCGACCGCGAGAGCCGGCAAGAATATTGTCAGCTCACGCCATATGTTCGGCAATACTTTCCTGCTGCTCACCCAGACTCTCGACCGTTTCGACGTGAAGGCCCGTCTCTGCGACCTCACCAATCCCAAGGAGGTGGAATCGCAGGTTGACTCCAACACATGCTGCATATATCTTGAGAGCATCACCAACCCTCAGCTTGAGGTGGCCGACGTGAGGGAGCTGGCCAAGATTGCAAAGTCGTTCGGCATACCCTTGATTGCCGACACCACAGTGGTGCCCTTTACCCAGTTTGACGCTCAGGCGATAGGGATAGACTTCCAGGTGGTGTCAACCACCAAATATGTATCGGGTGGCGCCACAAGTCTGGGCGGAGTGATAATCGACTACGGACATTTCCCCGAAATCTCGAAACTTATAAAGAAGGACTCAGTGTTCAACCTCGGAGCATACATGACCCCCCACGTGGCCTACATGCAGACACTCGGTCTGGAGACTCTGAAGGTGCGCTATGACCGTCAGGCCGCCTCGGCCCTTGAGATAGCCCGCCGTCTGAGCAGCCTCCCCGGAGTGGTGAAGGTGGGTTATCCGGGTCTGGAGAATAATCCCTACCGTAAACTCTACCGCGAGCTCTATGGCGAGCAGGGTGGGGCTATGGTGACATTTGACCTGGCCGACGAGGAGCAGTGCAAGACCTTCATCAACTCGCTGCAGATGGTGCACCGCGCCACCAACCTCTTCGACAACCGTTCACTGGCTATTCATCCGGCAAGCACAATCTTCGGTCCGCTCTCACCCGAGACGCGCCGTGCGATGGATGTCGACGACACCACAATCCGTCTCTCGATCGGTCTGGAGGATCCCGAGGATATCTATGCCGACCTTGAGCAGGCCATAAAGAGGGTAGTGGAATAAAGAAAGTTCAGAACAACGAAACCGTGACAGAGATGCAGAGATATGATTTCGACAAGGTGACCGACCGCCGCGGAAGCGGAGCTATAAAGACCGACCTCCTGGAGGAACGCTTCGGACGCGGCGACCTGCTCGCCGCCTGGGTGGCCGACATGGATTTCGAGACCCCCGGTTTTATCATCGATGCCTTCAGGGAGAGGCTCACACATCCTATACTCGGCTACACCGCCGAACCGGCCGACTACCGCCCGGCCATAATAGACTGGCAACGCAGCCTCCATGGCTGGGAGATACAGCCTGAATGGATAAGCTACATACCGGGTATAGTGAAAGGTATCGGTATGGTGATCAACGTGTTCACCCGCAAAGGGGGAAACGTTGTTATCATGCCCCCGGTGTATCATCCCTTCAGGATCACAGCCGAGGAGAATGGGCGCAACCTGATAAAAGTGGCGTTGATCAGCGACGGCAACGGACGTTACTCAATCAACTTTGATGCCCTTGAACAGCTCCCGGCCGAGGGGGGTGTACTCTTGCTCTCCAACCCCCACAATCCCGGCGGACGGATGTGGACGCGCGATGAGCTCGCCCGCCTCGCCGAGATCTGCGCCGCAAGGAATTACGTCGTGGTGTCTGACGAGATACATGCCGACATGGCCCTCTGGGATGGTAAACATATCCCCTTCGCATCAGTGAGCGACACCGCACGTGACAACAGCATAACCTTCTGCGCCCCGACGAAGACTTTCAACATCCCCGGCATTGTGAGCTCATTTGCCGTGGTGCCCTCGGAGACCCTGCGCGCGAAATTTTTCGGTTGGCTGAAAGCCAATGAATTTGACGAGGCCCCGATCTTCTCGCATATAGCCGCCATAGCCGCCTACCGCAACGGCGGGGAATGGCGTCGACAGATGCTCCGCTATGTAGAGGATAACATCAGGTTTGTTGAGGACTACTGCCGCGAGAATATACCCGGCGTGAAGGCACTTCGCCCCGAGGCGTCGTTCCTCGTATGGCTCGACTGCACCGGGTTAGGGCTCAGCCAGGAGCGGCTCGTCGACCTCTTCGTCAACGAAGCCCGAGTGGCGCTCAACGACGGCGAGATGTTTGGCGAGGGTGGCAGCGGGCATATGCGCCTCAATGTGGGTGCCCCGCGCAGCACCGTGGCCGCCATCATGGAGCGTATAAAGGGTGCCGTGGAGCGCCTCGGCTGAGAGAGAGGAAACCACGCAGGCTGAAACATTTCAAGAAAAGATAGAGAATGAAGATAATCGACATATTAAACGATAGCAAAAATCCGGTATTCTCCTTTGAGATTCTCCCCCCGTTGAAGGGTAACAGTATATATAAGGTGTATGACATCATCGAGAAACTGAAAGTGTTCGACCCGAAGTTTGTCAACATCACCTCCCATCACAGCGAGTATGTGTATAAGCCGCTACCCGACGGCACCCACCGCCGCGTGAGTGTGGTGAAGCGACCCGGCACGGTGGCCATAGCCGCGGCCATCCAGAACCGCTACGGACTCATACCGGTGCCCCACATCATATGCAAAGGCTTCTCGCAGGAGGAGACCGAATACGCCCTGCTCGACCTTAACTTCCTTGGCATCACCAACCTGCTTGTGCTGCGCGGCGACCTCAAAGGGGTGGAGGCCGAGGTGCCCGGCGGACGTTATCACGCCTACGCCTCCGGCTTGCAGGAGCAGATCAACCGTTTCAATCAGGGGATAGGGCTCGACGACACCCATATCGAGGGTATCGGCACCCCCTTCTCATACGGCATGGCCTGCTATCCCGAGAAGCACGAGGAGGCCCCCAACATGGAGTCAGACATCTACTATCTCAAGAAGAAGGTAGAGAACGGCGCCGATTATCTCATCACCCAGATGTTTTTCGACAACGAGAAATACTTCAGCTTTGTCGGGCGTTGCCGCGAGGCCGGCATAAACGTGCCGATTCTTCCGGGCTTGAAACCGATCTCGCGCAAGGCACAGCTCAACGTGTTGCCAAAAGTGTTCCGCACCGACATACCCGAGGAGCTCGCCTGCCGCATACGTGAGGCCAAGACCGACGAGGAGGTGAAGCAGATCGGCGTGGAATGGGGTATAAGGCAGAGCACCGAACTCCTTGAGAAGGGTGCCCCCGGCATACACTTCTACACCATGAGCGTGTCGGAGAGTGTGCTCAAGATCGCCAAGAAAGTATTCTAACTTATAATAATAACCTTACATAAGGATAAAGGCTTGAAACATAACGAACTCAGTCAGTTGCTCGATAGCCGGCCACTGGTGCTCGACGGCGCCATGGGCACGATGATACAGAAAGAAGGATTCGGAGAGGCCGAATACAGAGGCACCTGTTTTGCATCTTACGACATGAAGCTCGCCGGATGCAACGACCTGCTCTGCATAACGCAGCCTGAGGCCATACGCGCCATACACGAGGCATATCTCCGCGCCGGAGCCGACATAATCTCCACCAACTCGTTCAACGCCAACGCCGTGTCGATGGCCGATTACGGTCTGCAGCGCGAGCCGGGTCTGATAAAGGAGATCAACCGCGAGGCAGCGCGTCTGGCGCGCGCCGCCGTGGAAGCCGCTCCGCTCCGCGCCTGGGGTGGAAAGGGACTTGTGGCCGGATCAATCGGCCCCACCAACCGCACAGCCTCGATGAGTCCGGAGGTAAGCGACCCCGCTTTCCGCAACGTCACCTACGACGACCTCTTCAATGCCTATGTGGAGCAGATCGAGGGGCTCGCGGAGGGGGGTGTTGACCTCCTCCTCTTCGAGACAGTCTTCGACACTCTCAATCTGAAAGCCGGACTCGACGCCGCCCGCCACGTGAAAGAGCGCACCGGGTGCGACATACCCGTGATGATCTCGGCCACTGTCTCCGACAAAGCCGGGCGCACCCTCTCCGGCCAGACACTGAAAGCCTTCATAACCTCGGTAGAGGATTACGACAACGTCATCAGCATCGGTCTGAACTGCAGTTTCGGTCCGGCCGACATCGTGCCTTATGTGAGGGAGGTGGGTGAGAACACCCGCCACTACGTAAGCTCCCATCCCAACGCCGGGCTCCCCAACGCCCTTGGGGAATATGACGAGACACCCGAGAAATTCGCTTACCATCTCGGAGGGATGCTCCGCGAAGGACTTCTGAACATAGCGGGAGGTTGCTGCGGCACCACCCCCGACCATATAGCCGCCCTTGTTAAAGAGCTTCCTCACGCAGTGGTGCGCAAAGCTCCGGCAAAGCGCAAGTCCCTGCGTGTGGCCGGTCTCGAGAACCTTGAGGTGACGCCCGAGAACAATTTTGTGAACGTCGGCGAGCGTTGCAACGTGGCCGGGTCGCGCAAATTTCTCCGTCTCATCAACGAGAAGAAGTATGAGGAGGCGATGGAGATTGCCCTGCGCCAGGTGCAGGATGGAGCCATGATGATCGACGTCAACATGGATGACGCCATGCTCGACGCACACGCCGAGATGGTACACTTTCTGCGGCATATGGCCTCCGACCCCGAGATAGCCCGCGTGCCCGTGATGGTAGACTCCTCGCAATGGAGCGTGGTAGAGGATGCCCTGAAGAATCTCCAGGGTAAGAGCATAGTCAACTCCATCTCGCTCAAGGAGGGTGAGGAGCCCTTCCTGCGCAAGGCACGCCGCATAAAAGAGCTTGGCGCCGCCGTGATAGTAATGGCATTCGACGAGGAGGGACAGGCCGACACCTTCAGCCGCAAGATAGAGATAAGCCGCAGGGCATATCACCTCCTTGTGGATAAATGCGGCTTCAATTCCGACGATATAATCTTCGATGTCAACATAATGGCTGTGGCCACCGGTATACCCGAGCATGACCTTTACGGCATTGACTTCATCAAAGCCGTGAGGTGGATAAAAGAGAACCTCCCCGGAGCGCGTACCAGCGGCGGCGTGAGCAATCTCTCATTTGCCTTCAGGGGGAAGAACGCCCTGCGCGAGGCGATGCACGCCGTGTTCCTCTACCACGCCATAGCCGCCGGCCTCGACATGGGTATAGTGAACCCCTCCTCGGCTGTGACCTACGAGGATATCGAACCCGGTCTGCGCACGTTGCTCGAGGATGTTATACTGGCACGCCGCCCCGGAGCCTCGGACGACCTTGCGGCATATGCCACAAGCGAGACTGCCACGGCAGCCAAAAAGAGCGACGAACCGGTGCGCGACCTCAGCATTCCGGTGGATGAGCGCCTCACAAAAGCCCTCGTGAAGGGGGACGCCCACTTCCTGACAGAAGACCTTGACGAGGCGATGGCACTTCACGGCGAGGCCGTGAAAGTGATAGAGGGTCCCCTCATGGCCGGAATGAACAAGGTGGGCGAGCTCTTCGGCGCCGGAAAGATGTTTCTCCCCCAGGTGGTGAAGACCGCCCGCACCATGAAGATGGCCGTAGACCATCTGAAACCCTTCATGGAGGCAGCCTCAGCCGGGAAGAAAACCGCCAAAGCCGGAAAAGTGGTGTTTGCCACAGTCAAGGGTGACGTACACGACATAGGTAAGAATATCTGTTCGATAGTGCTGGCATGCAATAACTACGAGGTGATCGACCTCGGTGTGATGGTACCGGCCGAGAAGATCATAGAGACAGTGCGCGAGGAGCGTCCCGACCTTGTGTGCCTCTCCGGGCTGATAACACCCTCCCTCCCCGAGATGGTCAACGTGGCCCGAATGATGGAGGCGGCCGGATTCGACACCCCCCTCCTTGTGGGTGGCGCCACAACCTCGCGTGTTCACACCGCACTCAAGATCGCCCCTGTATATCATGCCCCTGTGGTGCATGTGACAGACGCCGCCCAGAATCCCCTGGTGGCCGCACGACTTATGAATCCCGCCACGCAGGATGAATTCGTGGCAAAACTCGATGAGGACTACGGCCGACTTCGCGCCGGCTACACAAAATCAGCCTCCCTGCTGCCATTGGCCGAGGCCCGACGCAAGGGTAGGGCTACCCGAGTGGAGGGTGAGGTGGCAGTTCCCGCGTCAGGTGTGGGAAAGTGTGTGATAACCCCATTGAATCTGAAAGAGATAATGCCCTTCATAAACTGGAAGATGCTCTTCCACGCATGGCGTCTTGCCGGGCGTTATCTCGAACGTTTCCCCTACGACCTCTGCGAGGGGTGCATAGCCGGATGGCGCGCCACCCTTCAGGAGGATGAGAAAGAGAAAGCCGAGGAGGCGCTCAAACTCTACCGCGACGCACTCGACGTGCTCGACTCCCTCATGACAGAGGGTGAGTTTGACGGGAAAGCCGCCGTGGTGTTCCATCGTGTGAACTCCGACGGCGACAACCTTGTGGTGAGAGGGGAGAGAGAGACAGTGGTGCCGATGCTCCGTCAGCAAGGGGCCGCGAGCCGCTGCCTGTCGCTGGCCGACCTCTTCCTTGCCGAAGGTGACGACTATGCCGGATTCTTTGTGGTGACGGCAGGACGCCGCCAGGCGGAACGCGCCGCCGAGGCCAAAGCCCGGGGGGATGAATACAACGCCCTGCTCCGCCAGTCGGTGGCCGACCGCATAGCCGAGGCGGCCTCGGAATGGATGCACATGAATGTGCGCCGCCGTCTGTGGGGTTATGCCCCCGACGAGGAGGCCGACGTGGCCGCCATGCTCGAGGGTAGATACACCGGCATACGCCCCGCGATGGGTTATCCCATGCTCCCCGACCAGCTGCTCAACCACACCATGGGTGAGTTGCTCCCACTTGCGGAACTTGGAGTGAGCCTTACCGAGAACGGCGCCATGAGTCCGTCGGCAACCGTCAGCGGCATATACGTGGCGCGGCCCGAATCATGCTACTTCATGATAGGCGAGATAGGCGACGACCAGGTGAGAGACTACGCCTCACGCCGTGGTCTGAGCGAGGAGAGGGTAAAAGAGATATTAAGAATAATAAAATGAAAAGCGAGATGCAAGAGAGAAAAGGACAGAGGCTGAGAGTGGCCATCCAGGGGGTGGCCGGATGTTTCCACGACGCGGCCGCGCGGCAATACTTCGAGGGACGCGAGATCGAGACCGTCCCCTGCGAGTCGTTTCATGACCGGTTTGACAGTCTTGCCACCGACGCATCCATGATAGGGATTGTGGCCATAGAGAACACCATAGCCGGAAGTCTGCTTGCAAATCACGAGCTTCTCCGGCAGAGCAATCTCTCGGTGGTGGGTGAGCATTCGGTGCGCATAAGCCATGTGCTCTGCGCGTTGCCCGGCGACACAATCGAGAGCATAACCGAGGTTAACTCACACCCCATGGCCCTGATGCAGTGTGAGCAATACCTGCGGCGTCATCCCCACATGCGTATGGTGGAGAAATTCGACACCGCCGGGAGTGCCGAGGAGATAGCCCGCGGCAAACTCGTGCATCATGCCGCCGTATGCGGTGAACTTGCCGCCAATCTCTACGGACTCGACATACTTGAGAAAGGGATAGAGACCAACAAACGCAACTACACGCGCTTCCTCATCCTCGCCGACCCCCTTCTTGCCGGCGAGATGAAACCCCGTCCCGAAGAGCTTGACAAGGCCAGCATCGTCTTCACGCTGCCCCATACCCAGGGGGCATTGTCGAAAGTGCTGACCATACTATCCTTCTACGACGTGAACCTCACCAAGATTCAGTCGTTGCCTATAGTAGGGCGTGAGTGGGAATACCGGTTCTATGCCGACCTCACCTTCACCTCCTACGTGCGCTACCGTCAGGCCGTCGAGGCCATACGTCCGCTCACCAACGAGCTGCGCATACTCGGCGAATACAAAGAGAGGGTAGGGATAAACACAATGAACTAATTATACCGATATGGAAAAGATAGATATACGGCCCGCACGCCGGGTTGACGAGATAAAGGAATACTGGTTTGCCGGGAAGATGCGCGAGGTGGCCAGGATGAATGCCGAGGGGCTTGACGTGGTGTCGCTCGGTGTTGGCGGTCCCGACCGCATGCCTGCGGCCGAAGTTGTGGAGACCCTCTGCGACTCGGCGCGCCGCCACGGCAACCACAGCTATCAGATAGCCGCCGGACTCCCCCAGCTGCGCGATGCGATGGCACGCTGGTATGGCCGTCACTACGGCGTTGAGGTGAACCCCGACAACGAGGTGCTCCCCCTGATAGGATCGAAAGAGGGTGTGCTCCACATCAGCCTCGCTTTCCTGAATCCGGGCGACAAGGTGCTCGTGCCCGATCCCGGCTACATCACATATTCCGGGGTGAGCAAGATGCTCGGCGCGGAGATTGTCAACTACGACCTACTCGCCGCGAAAGGGTGGGAGCCCGACTTCGACCAGCTTGAGCGGATAGCCGCCGGGGGTGGTGTGAAACTCATGTGGGTGAACTATCCCAACATGCCCACAGGAGCCTGCGCTTCCGAAGAGCTCTTCAGGAAACTCGTGGACTTCGGGCGTCGCCACAACATAGTGATAGTGCACGACAATCCCTACAGCTTCATACTTAACGACCATCCCTTGAGCCTGCTCCAGACAGAGGGTGCCAAAGAGATAGCCATCGAGCTCAACTCCCTCAGCAAAAGCCATAACATGGCCGGGTGGCGTATGGGTATGGTGGTGTCGAATCCCGAGTTTGTAGGCTGGATCCGCAAAGTGAAGAGCAACATCGACTCAGGCCAGTTCAAGCCCGTGATGGAGGCGGCCATAAAAGCCCTCGACCTTCCCGACAGCTGGTATGACGAGGTGAACAGCGTATACGCCGCACGCCGCAAAGTGGCCGAGAAGATAATGGAGGCGTTAGGCTGCAATTACGACCCCACCCAGCGCGGACTCTTCCTCTGGGGACGTCTCCCCGTGGGGGTGGACAGCGCCGGCTACGCCGACCGCATCCTGCATGAGGCGCGAGTGTTCATAGTGCCCGGCTTCATCTTCGGCAAGAACGGCGAGGGATACCTGCGCATCTCACTCTGCGCTCCCGAAGAGCGTATGGAGGAGGCCCTGCGCAGGGTGAAAGAGATGAATAAGAAATAATAAAAAGAAACAAGATATGGCAATTGAAAACTTACAGCCCATAGTTGAAGGGTTGGGTGTGGCAGGCGCGCCGCTGATAATGGCGGGTCCCTGCAGCGCCGAGACAGAGGAACAGGTGATGGATACCGCCCGCCAGTTGGCGATGGGTGGAGTGAAGATATTCCGTGCGGGTATCTGGAAACCCCGCACCAAACCGGGTGGATTCGAGGGTATCGGCAGTGTCGGTCTGCAGTGGCTGCGCCGTGTGAAAGAGGAGACCGGTATGCTTATAGCCACCGAGGTGGCCACGCGCAAGCATGTAGAGGAGGCACTTGAGGCCGGAGTGGATATACTCTGGATCGGTGCCCGCACATCGGCCAATCCCTTCGCCGTGCAGGAGATTGCCGACACACTCCAGGAGGCAGGGAAAGATGTGGCGGTGCTCGTCAAGAACCCCGTCAATCCCGACCTTGAGCTCTGGATCGGTGCCTTAGAGCGTATTTACAACGCAGGTATACACCGTCTGGGAGCCATCCACCGCGGATTCAGCTTCTACGGCAAGAGCATCTACCGCAACCCGCCGCAGTGGCACATACCCATCGAACTTCACCGCCGTCTCCCCGAGCTGCCGATAGTGATCGACCCCAGCCATATGGGTGGGAAGCGCGAGCTTGTAGGCCCCTTGGCACAGCAGGCGCTCGATATGAAATTCACCGGCCTCATGATAGAGAGCCACTGCGATCCCGACTGCGCCTGGAGCGACAAGAACCAGCAGGTAACACCCGACATCCTCAAGATAATACTCGGCTCGCTCGTGGTGCGCAACACCGAACAGACCACCGAGAGTCTGGAGACACTCCGCCAGCAGATCGACAAGATTGACACCGAGATGCTCGAGCTCTTCGGTAAGCGGATGGAGGTGGCGCGCGAGATAGGCCAGTACAAGAAAGAGCACTCCATGCCTGTTGTTCAGGAGTCGCGCTACGACGGTCTTATCAAGAGTCGTGTGGCGGCCGCCGTCAACATGGGTATGAGCGCCGATTTCATGAAGACCGTACTCCAGGCCGTTCATGAGGAATCAGTGCGTCAGCAGGTAGAGATACTCAATAAATAAATGGAAACAACGTTCTATAGATATTCTCATTAGATCCACTTAAAGTGGACGTTTTTGTTAGGTACCGGCTTGTATGTGATATACAGGCCGGTTTTTTTATGATGGCGAGAGGTATGGAAACGGTGGCGCATGCGGAAAATAAAGTTAAAACATGACAAAAATCAACGGGGTATAGTTGGTATATTGTGAAAATTCATTATTTTTGCGTCATGTTTCTTGTGCGCAAGCACGGTAGACCAACTATAAAACTTTTTATTTAACCAATAATCTATGAAAAGACTTTTACTTTCAGCAGCCGCAGCTGTATTGACATGCAGCACAATGTCGGCAGTGACCTACAACGTCAACGAGGTAGATCCCGGAGAGATAACAGGCACATATAATGAGACTGTCTATAAGGAGGATGGCTCAGTACAGACTTATGCCAACTGGCAGCCCCTCGAGGAGGTAGTGTTCGGAGGGTATACCTTCACCTTCACCAAAGGAGATAAGAATGAATGTGCTCTCTACACCGCGAAAGAGGGTTCAGCATGGACAATCCGTGTGTATGTCGGTGGCACAATGACTATCGCCGCACCTGCGGGTCAGACTCTGAAGCACATCAATCTTGTGACAGACTCTTCGAAGGCAGCCAATGTATCGACAGTATCAGACGGCGCGTTTGAGTTCAATGCAGATGCCAAGGCTATTGAATGGAACGCATCTTCAACCGCAGGTGTTGAGAAAGTTACCTTCACTTTCAGCGGCACTTACCGTATCAGCGCAGTGGAGTTCACAGATGATGTGACAGTGCCCGACACTCCGGTAGAGCCGGGTGAGACCATCAAATATGTCGTGAATGATATACCTTCAGGCGACATCACCGGCACATACAACGAGACAGTTCTCAACGAGGATGGCACAGTGAAGTCATATGCCAACTGGCAGCCTCTGGAGAAAGTTGTACTCGGTGACTACACTCTTACATTCTCAAATGAAGAGGGTAATGCCCCTGCTCTTTACACAGCCAAAGAGGGTGGTATATGGACAATACGTGTATACAACGGTTCTAAGATGACCGTCGCAGGTCCGGAGGGTAAGGATCTTCCCAACTTCGCCCTGATTACTGACACCTCAAAGGCAGCCAACTGCTCAGGTGTAAACCTCGGTGGATTTGTATTTGAGGATGGTGCAATCAAATGGAATCATGGAGCGGCAGATGTAATCATGGATGCCGTCACCTTCACTTTCAGCGGTACATACCGTATCAAGGAGATTGAGTTCGGAATTGAGGCAGGAGAGACTCCCGAGACTCCGGCAGCCAAGACAATTGCAGAGCTTCTTGCTGTTGAGAACGGCAGCGAGTACTCATTCGAGGGTCGTGCGGTGGTATCTTACTCAAACGGTGCCAATGTATACGTATATGATGAGTCAGGTGCCACACTTCTTTACCTGAAGGGTCTTGCCGAGCAGCTTCCCGCCGGAACCGTAGTTACAGCTATGGAGGGTAAGCGTTCAGACTACAACGGTACAGTAGAGTTCATCCCGACACTCGCTACTATCAAGACTGACGGTACAGCCGAGGTAGAGGCAGTGAAATGCTCTACATTGGCAGAGGTAGAGGCCACAACAGTTGACACCTACATCATGCTTTCAGAGGTAGACTTCACACTTGACGCCGAGAACGCCAAGTATGGTCTGGCCACCTTCACCGACGGCACAGAGATAGCTGTATACAACGCCTTCACAGCCTCATCTTATACTCCGGTTGTATATCCCGAGGCCGGCAAATACAACCTCTACGGACTCCGCAGCGCCTTCAACGGCGTGACCCAGTTCAACTTCGTGAAAGCCGAGGAGGTATCAGGAGTGAACGGAATCGAGGTAGAGGCAGGTGAGGCCGAGTACTACAACCTCCAGGGTATCAAGGTAGCCAATCCCGAGAAGGGTCTTTACATCAAGGTAGAGAACGGCAAGTCAGTAAAGGTAATATTCTGACAGCGACAGCTTCCCCATAGGAAGAGATAATTGAAACGGTCAGCCCGACAGCATACTCGCTGCCGGGCTGACTTGCGTTTTGGATAAGTTTGCATTTTTAGTGAGTGCGGAATAGGGTCAAATCCGTCAGTAAATATTATATTTGCAGAATAAAACGATAAAGAGAGCAGAAGATAGATGAGTAAGCATTAATTGAAGTACACCTTTTGGAGGTTGTATTCGGGTTGTAATTTT
>CANPMT010000047.1 GCA_947575235.1 uncultured Porphyromonadaceae bacterium | reverse complement strand
TAGAAATTAACTTTGACTTTATGAAATTTAAACATCATCGACATCACTCGTCCTCAACTCGTCCATAACTCATCCGCAACCCGTCCGCATGAACGTAGGGACGCGCCGCGGCGCGTCCACCGGGAATAAAGGCAACCTCTCCCAGACAAATAACCCACCAAAGACAGAAAGATTATGCACAATCCCAAAGAGATAGCAAGTATAATTGAAGAGAAAGTAAAGTTACCTTCTATTTCCGGAGCCAATAACCGACTGGTTATTGGCTCCGATTTTAATCTTATTCATCGTAGTTAAGATATAAGTTCCCGTTTTTCTAATTTATACTAAGATACACATACTTTTGTCATGATAATCCAAACGTTTTTCGGGAACAGATTTTAACCACACCATACTTTTCAAGGTCTGCTATGGGAATCACCGTACTGAAACGGTTGAAACACATGACATCCCCCAAAGGATTACGCTCCACACTATATATAGTAATCTGATCGTCCATATCTGTTGAGCAAGCACACTCCTTAAACTTGGTATACCTACACCGTTCATCACGCATATAGTCCTGAAAAGACTCCGTACCAACCATTCCGGCCTTTTTCTGTAGATACATTGACCGAAGATTATTTACATTAAACTTCTCATCAATTTTTGAGAAAAGTCTCTCTGAACGAGGTATCGCGTAAATAGGTTTGTCCGCTGAAATCTCAACAGAGGGTAAGTTCATTTTATCGAATATGGATTCATCCCGAGGCACATATTCCCAGACATCATCATTATCCCTTCTCTTCAATATGTGCGGCACCACTCCAAAGAATGCAGATACATAAAGATAATCCCTGTCCATTCCAATAAGACAGTTGAAATTATCTGTCATCCATGGTGCATGCTTACGTAAACTTTCACTCAGCATCTCAGAGTCGGCGTTATATAGAGAATCAATCACCTCAGAACAAACCTTATATCTATCAGATTCTTCCGGCAATCTGCTGAAGCTTCTCCACTTCATCCAGTCTGGGTATTTATCTGTTTGGGAAATCAGCTTTATTTTATCTAATCGACCATCTTTCTCTTCATCAAAATGAAGGTCAAAATAGCAATCTTGAATCTCTTCATCGCCAACAAAACCTCCAAAGAGAATCTGTTCATTCCCTTTAACTGTAACCATTGTGCATACTTCTCCAAATTCTTCTTCATAATCAAGGCGATAGAACGAAAACTCATACGGACGCAAAGTCCATCCACACTCTGAATTGGCATAGCAAAAGGCCATCAGCTTATTATCCGGAAAAATCCAGAACCGCTCCTTTTTATCCTCCGAGTCATCAATCCATATTCCATTCATGGCGTAACCCCCGAAAGTGATTCTGCTGTCAGCACGTTCTTTTGGTGACTCCTGGGGACTAAGAGAAAGCGCCACCTCATCAAAAACCTTCCATAACCGTGCCGCAGTCAGAACCTCTCCCGATGCATAGTCTTTCCGCAATATTTCAATATTAGTGGTAATCAGTTTGTTCTTTTCATATATTCCTAAGGATGGAAGATCCTTATTAATTATCTCAAGAAGCTCTATGAGGTTTTCCATATTTTCCGAGATATTCTTGTAATCAGAAAATTTCCCGGTATCGGCGGTATACGGCTTTATCACTCCAAAAGTAAACAGTATTGTCAGTACTATATCTATCGACTCCGGATTGTCGTCCAAATCCGGTTTGAATCTATGCAATAATTCAACAGCCTCATCTGTCGCCTCCATAATATCACTGCCATACAGATTGGAAAACTTAAGATACGCTTTCTGAAACATCCAACGGCAAAATCTCTTTCTGGAGGCTTTTTGACGCCAGCTACCCCAGAAATCCTGGTCAGCACAAACTTCACTTGCCTTCTGATAGGCGTTAAAAGCATACAAAGCAGAATAACCGCATTGATTCAGGCACTCATTGTCAAACCGACGCATCAACTCATCTAATTCCTCGGAAGGTTTATCCTCATATCGTTTACGAAAGGAATCAATCTTCATTCCGAGTAATTCACAGTATTCACGGTCAGTATTGAACAGCAATCTTGATTTTATCAAGAAATTGATTACAGAATATTCTTGGCTCATCTCTTCTTTCGATTAGTTGAAATGTAAAAAAATTTGAAGTGCAAAGGTCCATAACTGATTCTATAGGCAGACACTTGTCCTGCTAAAACCAATGTTTTTCTGGAAGCTTCCGACCCGATACTTACAGCATAGTCCGCCTCCAGATAAAAGTCTCTACCTTTGCGCAACAAAATTAAAAAAATAATGACAATGAAAAAAATAATTACCATCAAATATCCCGATGATAAGCAGTAATCTCGCTTAATACGAGAGTTTGTTTCCGGCCCTCTCAATATCGCAGTGAGTATCGAGGAGGATGAGATGACACAATTTCTCAGCAAAGAAAAAACCTTCGGTCTTATTATGGTCGAAGGAGACTCAATCGCAGACGCGACACAACAGATAAAGATAGAGAACCTTAGACTTGGGAAACAAGCTATAGTGTCTATCAAATCCAAAGAGAGATACAATCCACCTGTCCAGGAGCTCTCACCATTCATTGAGTTATTGAGCGAAATTGGATATGGCTCTCACATAACTTGGGGCTATGCCTGTGAGTGTGCCATAGATGCCAATATCCGTATCAGCATTCTCTACACTATAACTAACATCGACAATGACAAGTGACAAGTTAAACGAAATCGGGATACATTTGCTGATGGCCTTACTATCTGACAGCAATTCAGACGAACTAAAGGAACTGTCAGCTGCGCTTGGCAAGTTATCCACTTCCGAAACATTCTCTTCAATGTTCCGAAGCTTGGGAAACGCAACGGCAACAGGATTCCACAAGACATCCTGCGACAATGTTACGCGGGCTTTATCAATCCCATCGATAATACTTATGTCGTCATTGAAAAGATAAGTAGCTAATAGAAAACAAGGTAACAATTTCATAAAACATACCACCATGATAGTCAGAACAGAAAATGAACTCGAACGAGCTCTCAAAAACAAAGTCATCGCGAATTTGCTTATTCAGACCCGTGAATTGATTCGCACAATACACAATAATTAACTGTGCAAACAAATTCATCGGATGTTATATGGTGGATATAGAAATATATCTGACACCATCACAATCAATTTCAGGCCTGTTTATTTGGTGAGCTAACCAAATAAACAGGAGTCTGCAAACGTTTCAATAACAAGTCACTATCTCCTGACAGATAAAAACATTAGAATTATGAACTCCACATGGCTCTCTTTCCTTAACGGCATCCTCAAAATGCCCGGCGCGAAAATCAACCGCGAGAAATTCCTTCGCGAGACCCTCAAGGGAATCTCTGCAAACGACATGGCAACCTGTATCTCCGAATCTCCTGTAAAGGTAATCCCGGTGTCCAAGCTTGAATCCATCGCTGATTCCCTCATATCTTCCCACACCACAAAGGTGACAACTCTCTCTGCCATCTCAGGCATTCCCGGTGGCCTCGCGATAATCGCCACCATACCCGCCGACCTTGCCAACTACTATTATCACGTGGTAGCCATCGGTCAGAAATTGGGATACCTCTATGGTTTCCCTGACATGATCGACACCCACGGCAACCTCACAAAAGATGGAGAGATAATGCTCACCGCATTCATCGGCATCATGAATAAGGTGACAATGGCAAACGAACTGATAAAGAAGATTGCCGTCGAAATCTCAAAACGTATCTCGGAGGAGACGGCAACCAAAGTGGCCCAGAACATCCTGTCAAAACAGATAGTATCGCAAAGTGTGGAGGTCGTAGCCCGTAAACTCGGCACACAGGTCACCGCCAAGACAGCGAGCCGCGGACTCTCCAAGGCTATCCCATTTGTCAGCGGTATCATCTGTGGCGTACTAACCTACTCCACCTTCCGTCCACAGGCAAATCGTCTTCACGAAGCTCTTAAGAAAAACATCTCCTGACACTCCGGAGACAGTCCATAGTTAAAAGTCTGGTCAGGTTGGAGAAACTTCCAATCTGACCAGACTTCTATATCCTGTTAACTGAATTGTTATCCTACGGTTCAGGCCTCCTGAGTTTTACCTGAGTTTACGGAAAGCCGGTAGAGTACGGCAGCCAATACCGCACCGGCAAGCGGACCTACAACCATAATCCAGAAGTCACTCCAGGCAGCAGGTGAGAATAGCGCCGGGCCGAAGCTACGGGCCGGATTCACAGAACAGTTATCAACCGGAATACCCACAATGTTTACCAGTCCTAAACCGAGACCGATTGCGAGACCGGCAAAGTTGCCGAAGCCTTTCTTCTCATCTGTGGCAGCAAGAACTATGAATACAAAGAACATTGTCAGCAGTATTTCGGTGAGAATTGCCATGCCGGAGGTGGCACCGGGCTGCAGCACATTAGTGGCCAGATTATTATCGCCAGTCACTCCTCCGAAATGGAAGTCTATCCCGCAACGGCTCAGCCAGAAAAGCAACGCGCCGCCAAGAGCGGCTCCCGCAAGCTGGGCTATGACATACCCTCCGAAATCCTTAAGAGACATCCTGCCGGTGATGAACATACCGAACGATACCGCCGGATTGACATGGCATCCCGACACATTCCCTATGGCATAACAAAGGCATACCAGAACCAGACCGAAACAGAGACCTATACCGAGACCACCGATTGATGGTCCGGCCAACACGGCGCTTCCGCAGGCCAACAGCACCAGAAACATGGTGCCGAAAAACTCAGCTACATACTTTTTCATAATCTTGTTTTATTAAAGTGCGTTAAATGGGTGTAACTTTATGTAAATTATAACATCACAAATTACATAATAGTTCCGGATACTCAGCTTTTTAACTCTGTATCACTCCCCATCGGGGATGGCCTCGTAAGCACGGAGAGCCTCCTCGAAACGTTTCTTCACATCAGCCATCTTGTACAGTCCGTCGGCGTTCTTCTCCAGCCCGGCAAGCGAGAGCGGATAAATCATCGGAGGTGTGTCAAGATCAAGCAACGTCATGTTGCGCAGCTGATCCACACTTTGGTACACCAGGTTTATGTCGGCATACTCCTCGCCGTCAGGCCCCACAAATTTCTCTATAACCACCTTCGATCCGATAGGTGTCTTCTTCTCGATTGCCTGTGGCACCTCATACTCCTCCACTCCTAAGGCAGTAGTCACGCTTGAGATATTGCTGTCATGTCCCACAAGGAATGTGAATTTACGGTCGGGACTCTGAAGCTCGTCAAACATATACTGCACCAAAGGTTTGGCCACATTCACCGCCACTATGGGCGCGGTGAAAAGTACATCCTGATACACATCCTTCACATGGGCCAGACGTTCCCAGTCCTTGCGGTTGAGATTATGGCCGAAAGCGGCTTTCAACGTGTCAGGTTCCTCGTAATATTGAAGTATGAAGGCATCACTGGCGGTATTGAGTTCTTTCAGCGCGCTCCCGGGCTTCATCTGGGGTTCTCCCCATTTGTCGAGGATTATCTCGGTGTTGTAGTTATCGAATGCCTTAAGCTTGGGATCACCGCTCTTACCCATGGGAGAATCCTTCACATCAAGCACCTCCATCATAAGTTCATAATCGGGTTTGATATTCTCGTTTATACCCACGATACCCTTCTTGCCTCCCATTGCGGCAATCTGTTTCATAGCCTCCTCGCGGAATTCAGGACTGGTCTTGGTGATCTGCGGATTGAAAAGAGGATCCATCTTCGATGGTACATAACGATGATTTACGCGCACACCCCCTACCGGCATGAAGCCTGATGTGAAATACTGTGCCGTGGCGATACACCGTTGCATGGAATTTGCCTGTACGTTAACATCATCGGCCGAGGGCACATAATTCTCGGGGAAGAGTCCGGCATCCACAGCCCATTTACGGAAATACTGCCCCATGAGGGTCTCAAGCGCTCCCCCACGGTTGGTGAGCTCACTCTTTCCCGCGCTCCACTTATGCCACTGATGGGGAGTCATGCGTCCAAGGTCGCTCTTGCTGTCGGAGAGAGGGGAGCGTATGTTATGACGGCTCAGCACGACAGCCTCCTTGAGCTGATACTTATCTTTGAACTCCTTGCTGCGCTGTGCCTGCGAATAGGCTGTGCCACTTCCTGCCAATACCATCGAGGCAAGAATCAATGCGGTAAATATTCTCTTCATATATTCCCTTTTTTGAGTTATTCAGGTTTTGAAACTATCTTTCACTTTTTATAACATTCAATTATCATATTTCGTTTGTCACAGATGGGTCTGACTGAATATTTTTCCCCACTACGCATCGGTTTTGCCGGATTTGAATTAACTTTGCCAATCAAACATTAATACATGGCCGCTATCATTCAATTCTTTCTGGCTGCTTTGGCTATCGTGGTATATGCCTGGGCCGCAGGCGGGATGGAGACCACCTCTTTGGGTGGCCGTCTGTTTGCCGTGCAGCTCTCACGTCTTATCTGCGATGCAGCGCTTCTGCTACTCCCCTACTGGTGGCTCCCACGCCGTTGGCGCTGGCTCCTCCTTATCCCGGTGTTCATAATCCCGCTCTGGACGGTTGGGGGGCTGATGTATTTCCGCTTCTGGGGTGACCTGCCGGGTCTCTCCTCATTAGGGTTGGCAGGAAACCTCAACAGTGAGCTGCTCGGAAGCACCACCGCCTTATGGCGCCCTAAGGATATTGTGATTATCCTGCTCCCTTTCATCCTGCTGACGGTATATTGCTGCGGCTGGCGCCGACGTATATGCGCGTCTCCGCTTACCCTGCGCTCCAAAATCATGGCCACCGCCGGATCCATATTACTATTTATCGGGGGCCAGTTTCTCTGTAGCTATTCAATGTATAAGGGGAGCCGGGCCAATCATTTCGATGAATCCCTAACCGACGTCACGCGCCAACGCCTCACAGATCCGATTTTTATGCAGACCCATGACCTGGCCGTAAACGGCCGGATGGTGCATTTTTTCAAATCGCTTCCGGTGCTATATAAGATGATGAATATCCATATCGAACTCTCTGAGGAGGAGAATCGGCATATCTCGGATTTCATCACCTCTTCTCAGTATCCTACTTTTCCGGGCGACACTCTGCTCGAGTCAAACCGTAATAAGAATCTTATCCTCATATTGGTGGAGTCGCTCAATTCCTATGTGATTGATCTTGATGTCGACCGGCATGCTGTGGCACCCGTGCTCAGGTCTTTGCGCGACAGTGAGGGCACCGTTTCGGCTCTCGATATCGCGACACAGGTACGCACGGGTGGGTCGGGCGACGGTCAGCTTATCGCCAATACCGGACTTCTCCCTCTCCCTGACCTCTCCACAGCAATTGCGTTAGGTTCAACCGTAACCTTCCCTTCACTGTGTCGCGCTTTGAGCGGGCATGAGAATATAGTGGTGTTCGGCGATGATGCCTCCACATGGAATGAACGCTCCACCTTCGCCGGATATGGCTTCGACCGGATCGTCACCAACAAGGATTATCCTCACCTCGCTGAGCATCTCGGAGGGGATGCTGCCCTGTTCGCGATGGCCGACAGTTTGGTGGGGACTCTCCGGCAGCCCTTTTTCATGGAACTCCTGACTGTGTCGATGCACGTCCCTTTTCAGGACAGCCGCATACCCGACAACTTGCGTGCCGACTGGTTAAGCGAAGCCTCCGGACTGCCGGAAGTGGAGAGGAATTACCTTGAGATGGTAAATTATTTCGACACAGCATTGGGGGGCTTTATCGGTTCTCTGAAGGAGCGGGGTCTGTATGACGATACGATAATCGTGATTGTAAGCGACCATGCTCAGGAGTTAGCTCTTTCAGCGGCTGACGGTGCAGCCGACATCACCACTGTGCCGATGACATTCATGGCCATCAATACCGGCATCACCCGGAGTGTGACACGCGATTGCGGTCAGATTGACGTCTACCCCACCATTCTTCAGCTTATGAACCATCCGGGCTGGCGCGGTTGGAAGGGTGTCGGCCACTCGATGCTCTATACCACACCACCCTCCGCTCCCACTCCCGACGAAGCCTCCACCCTCTCGGAAACCATCCTCCGCAGCGACTGGTTCAGCCATCCCTGATTTCGTGAACTACAGCAATTACCCGATAGCCAATTAGCAAGTGCGGAGTCCTCACCTCAAGGAGTCAACTACTTAGCACGTAATTGATTATTACCTACCGATAGACAATTTTATAGATAACAAATTTTTTATTAACTTTGCAAGTTAATAAGCGCAATTCCGGGAAATCTATGAGGCATTATACTATAGACGAGTTAAAGCAGATGCGTGAGTCTGAAGACCACGTTGAGTTCAAAAAAGGGGAACATGGTAATGTTTCTTACAATGGTGCAGGCAAGGATAAACCGAGCGAACGCCGCCGTTGCATCTTGGGCTATGTCGCTGCCCTATGCAATGAAGGAGGTGGACGACTCGTCATAGGTATGCACGATTCATTCCCTCACAAGGTAATCGGCACAAAACAGTGTGAAAATGGCATTGGTCAGCTTGAAAGCGACATCTACCGTGACATGGGTATCCGTCCTGACATTTACGAGCTATACGAAGATGAGTCCAACAAGACTGGACGAGTACTTGTTATTGAAGTGCCTCCCCATCCCATAGGGAAGATATTCAAGTTTGAGGATGTCGCTCTCATGCGTGTAGGGGAAGAATTGAAACCTATGGACGACAAGACGTTTATCTCGATTATTCAAGAATCTGAGCCGGATTTCTCCGAGAAAATATGCGATGATGTCTCTATTGATGACCTCGACAAAGAGGCCATCAGAATAATGAAGGAGAAGTATGCCAAAAAGCAGAAAAATGAATCCTTTAAATCATTGTCAGACCGTCAGGCTTTGAGCGACCTCAAACTCATTATTGGCGATAAGGTGACTAATGCCGCAATTCTCCTCGTTGGAAAAGAAGAGGTGATAGACCGTATTTATCCTCAGGCAAAAGTGATGCTGGAGTACCGCAATTATGAAAATCAGATTCATTTCGACAATCGTAAGGTTTTCGGTGAGCCCTTCTTCATTCTCATTGATAAGTTATGGGAGGAAATAGACCACCGCAATGGGGCTATCCCAGTTAGGGAGGGTGCATATATCTTTGATATTCCATTCTTTAATGAGGATGTAATACGCGAGATTATAAATAATGCTTTTGCCCATCGAGATTATAGATTCAACAGTGAGATAGTCATCAAATTATATCCGGCAAAGTTCACCATAGCCAATGGAGGAGGCTTTCCTCATGGCGTAACAGTGGATAATCTGCTTACTGTCTCCAGCACCCCGAGGAATCGGCTCATAGCCGATGTGCTTTCAAAGACAGGTGTCGTTGAGCGTTCCGGCCAAGGTGTTGATAAGATTTTCCTTTACACTCTTTCCGAGGGTAAACCAGCTCCAGATTATTCCAGAACTGACGAATACACTGTACTTGCCACATTGTCAGCGACAGTCAAAGACACCGGATTTGCCTTGTATGTACAGGGTATACAGGAGAATTTGCCCGATGATAAGAAACTGAATGTCTTTGACCTTCTCGCTCTATGTGAAATTAGAGACGGGGCAAAGCGGCCCTCTGATAAGGAGATTGCATTGAAGCTGGAAAAGATGGGAGCAATTGAGAAGCATGGCAAGACAAACGCTCAGTATTATATTCTTCCGCGACGCTATTATGAACTATGTGGTGATCTCGCTGCCTATTCACTGAAAACCGATTGGGACATCAATCAGGTTTGGGCTGTTCTGCGTCCATTCTTGGTTAAATATGGTAAAGCTAAGAGATCTGACATCAATATTCTCATGGGTAGTCATTTGTCGGATAAGCAACTTCGGAATTTTATTGAAGAACTTAAAAATACCGGACTTATTAGAGCTGAAGGAGGCAGAGGGTCTGTGACTTATTATATTGGTGAGAATGCTTGATGTTGAAAGGGCGAACTAAGGGGCGAACTTTTCAACATAATTAAAGGCCATTGCTGCGATTTTCAATCGTATCTAATTGATTATTAGCTGTATTAATTACAGTTAAAAGGGCGAACTAAGGGATAACCAAGTATAGAGCGGCATCATTAGAAATTACCAGTCGTAGGGGAAGGGTATCCGCTTGTAATAGTCGAGATTCACCTGTCATCCCTTCAAACCCACGGTTGAGTTCGCGCCGGACAGCCTCCGCCGTCTCCGCTGCCCATGCGATCATGAGCATGAGCAGCGGCATCACTATTGACAGTTTATTCCGCATATATCCTTATAATTGTGGCATTCCGACACGCGCTTTGGCAGCGAGTGCAGTCTCATCATGAGCTTCTGTCAGTGGCATGATAATCAACGGGAATACCGTATGTTCCGATTTCAAATCATATTTCTCCATTACATCCGGTCCACAGGTGGCGTTCCCGAGACCACGGTGACGCGCATCAAGACTCACAATCGTCTTGCCGGCATGTCTCACCTGCCAGGGATGGCGGGGACGCTGTGAACGCGAGGTGTAATTATCCTCCGGACGCCTATCCTCGGCTGTGAAACTCATCTTTGAAGGGGCTACAAAGAGGAGTCCCGCGCCGTCATTATCTGTCAGAGCCATCCAGCGTGTCTCCTCCTTATTACCGCTGGTCTGTGGCATAACATATTCTGTGGTCTGATCAGTCACGGCAGATGTATAGAGCCCTTCGAAGCAGGCCTCCTTACGGTCGGTATAACTCTCCCACGGGCCGCGTCCATACCATTGCAGATTGCCGAACGCCTCAGGCATCTCAGTTCTCAGCCCCAGGCGCGGCAGCACCGTTCCATCTACCTCAGGAGTGATATCGGTGTTTACCAGTAAAGTGCCGTCACTGCATACCCTGAAATCAAGACCTACGGTGAAATTCCCTTCCGGAGCCCTACCTTTATAACTGTTCTCGATTTTCAGGTCCACATACCCTCCGGCGGCATCTTCCCTCACTTTCCATTCACCGGGAGCAACCGTAAGATTGGCCAGTCCGGCATTATCCCAGCTTTCGGTACGGTTCTTATCATTATCAGCAGGCAGGCGGAACGCATTGAACCTCAACGGGGAATCAACCATCACCTTTCCTGCGCACACATAACGCGACAGCGTTCCGTCTGCTGCTGAGAATGTCGCCCTGAAATTCTTGCCGACCACTTCTATATCTTCCCCATTCCGGTTTACCTGAAGTTCTCCGGAGAGCGGCAACGACATAGGTGGACGCACCCCCTCCTGAAGGGTAAACTGCTCTGCGGCTACCTCGTATCCCGCCTCAGCCCACGGTGTGGCCTCACTCTGTACAGCTGAGAACCGCAGATGATAATCGGCTGCCGGATCCATCTTCACACTGAATCGGGGAATCGCCACAGTGATGCTGTCGCCAGCCGCGATATCGCCAATCGGCAGAGTTGACTGAGCCACCTTACGCCCATCCTCAAGCAGTGTGCAGCTTACGGCATAACCCTCTGAGGAACGGAAGGCAAGTTTATTCTTAACCGTCACCTCCCCCTCATTATGGCTGACAAAGTCAAGCGGCTGGTAGATTTTCTTGGTGTTGTAACATTTTGACGACCAGGAGAGATCCGGGAATACCAGACCGTTTATACAGAAATTGCCATCGTTCGGTTTGTCGCCGAAATCACCCCCGTATGCCCAGTAGTATTCACCCTCTTTCCCCGGCACAGGAATACGGAGTCCCTGGTCTTTATAGTCCCATATGAACTCCCCGGTCAAGGCCGGATAGTATTCATACAGATTCCACAGATCGCGCACGGCTCCCATAGAGTTTCCCATCGAGTGGCTGCTCTCACACTGTATGTGCGGACGCGGCTGCTTACCTTCGGCCGCCTCCTGCTGACGCTCCTTTCCGATACCTTCTATCGATGGTATCTGCGCATACATGGTGCTGCTGACGTCTGCCCAGGTGCTGTTCCCTTCATAATGTGTGAGACGAGTGCTGTCCAGCTCCTTTATGGCCTCCTCGACTGCCTTGAAGTTATCACCTTTCCCCGATTCGTTGCCATAACTCCACATGAATATGCAGGGATGATTGCGGAAGGTCAGCACATGATTGCGCGAACGTTCCACCATGGCATGTTTGAAACGCTCCTCTTTCGACAGACTCATATTGCCATGGCATTCCACATTGGCTTCGGCCAGCACATAGATACCATATTTGTCGCAGAGGTCGTAGAAGTAAGGGTTGTTGGGATAATGGGAGGTACGCACAGCGTTGATATTCAACCGCTTCATATTGAGAATATCCTGTTCGGTCTCCTCATACGAGATGGTACGCCCGGTCTCCTCACTGAAATCATGACGGTCAACCCCATGCAGAAGTATACGTTTCCCGTTGATTGTCAAGGCTCCGTCATCGCGCACCCCTATCTGACGGAATCCCACGCGGGTCTGACGACGGTCAATAACCCTCTTCCCATCCGTCAACTCTACGCTGAGGGTATAGAGCTCAGGGGTCTCAGCTGTCCATTTACGCGGTGACTTCACCGGGAACGACACCTCCACGTCGCCCGGCGACTTAACCGGCTGCGAACCGGAAGCTATCACCTCCCCATTCTCTATCAGACTAACATTTATTTTTCCACGTGAGAGTGATTTGCCTCCGGTGGAAACCTTTACATTGACCTCCGCATCATTATATTCCTTGTCGAGATGTGTGGTGAAGAAGAAGTCGGATATGTGCGTGGCTGGCGCCGACCATAGTGTGACATCCCTCATGATGCCTGTAAGTCGCCAATAGTCCTGACACTCTAAGAAAGATCCGCTCGTAAAGCGGTAGACCTGAACTGCAATTGTATTCTCTCCCGGCTTCACCAGATCTGTAAGACGGAACTCAGCCGGCAGGTAGCTGTCTTCGGAATAGCCGACATTTTTCCCGTTCACCCATAGATACATACCGTGTCCCACACCGTTGAAACGCACGTACACCTCACGCCCTTTCCAGTCGGATGGAAGGGTGAATGTGCGCCGGTAGGAGCCCACAGGATTCGGCATGTTATCGTTATACGTCCAGTCGGCCGGACGTGGGGCCATCACACTGAAGGTCTCCTTATCGTAAGTGAACGGATAGGAGGTATTGACATAGAGAGGATGATCCCAACTCTTATCATTGCGCACAGCGTATACTTGCCAGGGATATGGCACTGTTATATCCTCCCAGCCATCCACATTATATGAGGGGGATTCAAATCCGGAGGGGACCTGCGAAGGGGCAGGTACCCAATTGAACTTCCATGTCCCGTTGAGCGACAGGGAATACTCCTCACCCCTCTTTCCGGAATCACGGAGAGGAAGGGAGAGATCGTGCGATTTCTCACGGTTGACATTCGAGATGGCTACATCATCCCATTCGGTCATTGTCTGCGCATGCCCTTGCATGAGCATCGCCACACCTACGAGCGACAGTATCGATTTCTTCATGACAGGTTGTTTAAAGGGGAGTGACGGTTTACAATACGGCTCCCGGATATTATGCCGCAAAAGTATCAAATCCGGGAGGGAGGAATGGTACGATTTCATGCCAGATTAGACTGTCAGAGTGAAAAAACGGATAATTTTCAAAAAATTAGCACTTAAATTTGGCAATACCGATTATTTGGGTTTAATTTGTGCAGAATTACGGATGTATAGATACCCTGACCATGAAATCATCCCTTTTTATAACTTTTTCCTTTGCTGTCATGGCATTGGGAGCCACTCCGCTCCCCGCTCTCAGCCAGACTCCGGAGGTACTGTCGGCTACTCATAAAGAGGAGACGAGGTTTGTCGCGGTCAAGACAAACGCCATCCCTTGGGCCATGACTGTTATGAATATCGAGGGTGAAGTGCAGGTGCATCCGCATATATCAGTGTCGCTGCCGTTGTGGTGGTGCCCATGGTTTGTCGGTGAGTCGCACGCATTGCGCATTTTGGCTCTGCAGCCGGAGGGACGCTGGTGGCTAAAGGCTCCCGGCGACGGACACTTCTTCGGTCCGCATCTCACAGTGGCTTGGTATAATCTGCGCAAGGGAGATATCCGTTATCAGGATTGTCACCGTCCACTCCTTGGAGCCGGCCTCACCTATGGCTACTCCTTCCATCTCACTCCACACTGGGGGATAGAACTGGCAATAGGGGCCGGATGGTTCACCACAGAGTACGACCGTTTCCATAACGTCTATAACGGTGCCCGGATTGACTCCCGACGTACGTCATACTGGGGGATTGACCATGCCTCGATTTCCGTATCTTACCGTTTCATGCTTTAATCCCGTATCTCCATGAAACGACTCTACAGTATATTCCCGGCCATATTACCCGCACTGACAGCCTGCCTTATGTCAGGGTGTATCCATACCTACCCTCATGGAGAGGGGATTGACCCGCAGAACACCAAGGTGAGCCTCTCTATCATACTTGAGAATGAGTGGCAGACTCTCCCATATGATATGCCTCTTCTCTCTCAACCGGAAGATGGCTCAAGGGCTGTGGGTATGCCGGACTACCGTATTCTCATACAAATAGTGCAGGATGGAGCGGTGGCGAAGCAACAACAGCTCACCATCCCCTATGACGAGGTGAAGGATAACATAATCTCTCTTCCGGATATCTTCACTCTCGATTCGCGCCCTTGCGAGATAGCCGTATGGTGTGACTATCTCAATCCTGACACCGGCGACGCCCTGGCATACGATATCTCCCTGCCATCGCAAATCTCATCCACTATGCAACGGGGAATCGACCTCTATACCCAGGATGCCCTCGCCGGATACGCCTCTTATTCACCGATGACCTACGGCCACCGTGGGGATGGCGCCACCACACTGAAGGTGCATGCCACGCCTGTGCAGGGGCGGCTCAAATTGATTGCCGGCGACTATGAGGCGTTTATGGAACAGACACGTCAGGCACGTGAGAAGGGGGAGCGTTACACGGTGAGTGTAAGTTATGACTCAGAGCTCCCGTTGGCTTATAACCTGCCGCAACGCACACTGATGGCTCCGGCTGCGGGAGAGAGTTTCTCTACCCCGTTCATCACCCTATACGCCCCTGACGACGTGCATCAGATTGCTTCCGACCGTATTTTCTCAACTCCATCTCCCATCACTCACAGCCTCACTGTGAGTGTGCTCAACTCAGCCAAGGTCGTAGTGTCGCGCACACCTCCGATTGAGGTGCCTGTGGCAAGCGGCAAGGTAACCACTGTCAGCGGTCCGTTGCTGACATGGGCCGTATCAGGAGGTTTTACCATCGATACTGAATGGGAGGGGGAGATAATCATTGAAATCTAACTAAATAAAAATAGAAATGACTATGAAACTGACCGACATCTTACTTGCCATGGCTCTGATCGGGCTGGGAAGTTGCTCCTCGACGAGCGTGATTGATGAACCCGCGGCCCCGGCCGAGGAGGATATGACCATCTCAATCGGGTTCTCCGCTCCTGAAGCCTATGGCTTCCCCATGACCCGTGTTGACAACAATCTGCAGCTGCGCTACGTGGCCAAACTATACAAGGATACCGAAAATGTAAATAAGACTATCGCCGAAGACAGATTCGTTGAGCGTAAGGAGATTCTTGCAAGCGAGGGAAACAGAGTAATATTCAAAGCTGAACCCGGCGATTATGTTGTGGCTGTCTTCGCCGATTATGTCGATGCCAATGCCACAGCCGATGCCAATGGATTCTATCCCGACAAGTATTTCAATACCTCTTCAAATGATGACCGTGTGGTGATGTTGGCCGTGAAGAAGGAAACCGGTGTCAACAAGGATGTATACTCCAACGTAAACACTGACAACTTCGACTGTTTCGCCACAATTCATCCCGTTCATAAGGAGGCGCAGGTCTACGAGAAGGATATCGTGCTGAAACGCGCTGTCAGCAAGGTGCGCATTGTAAGCAAAGATGGAAACATCGACGGTGTCGACAATATCGAACTCACCAAGTTCTCGTTCCTGTATGTCTACAGCTTCAACCAGAAATGCTCACTTTCCACCCATACAGAAATAACCTCAGGCGAACTTACCAGCCGTGTGGGTAAAATCGATGTATCTGACCGCAACGCAAAGGAACTCTTCTATTTCTATACATTCGGAGGTGACGGCTCACTGGGCTGCAGCGACATCGCGTTCAAGATCAATCCCAAAGAGAATTACGCATACCCGGACGTATCAATCCGTTCCGGTCTTATAAAGCCGCAACCCAATTACATTTATACTGTGTCGGGCTCAATGCTGACACCTTCCTTGGAACCCAACGATGAGATTCGTCTCAACATCAGCCAGGATGAGAACTGGAACCAGGGGAAGACCTTCACTTATTAAACTGACAATCTCAGAGATAAAATAATAGGGAGGGGGTCACTCCCCTCCCCGTAGTTTCTCTATCTGCGCACGTACATCGTAGCGGATATCGGATAGCATTGAGCGCAGAGGCGACACTATCGGTTTGAACTCGGCCTCCTTCTCCGGAGCGAATACCGTCAGCGACGAGGCATCACACTCTATCTCCAGATTGGTGCCCATGCTCTGCGGATCGCCGTCAAGATGCACCGGACCCGCGTCAAGACGAGTTATAATGGCGTTGCTGATACGGAATGTATCGATACGCGTATTGCGATCGATATATCCTGTGAGCAGGTCCACACCAACCTTTACTGTCGACAGCGGAGAGCCGTCATGTATCACTATCAGGTCAAGCAGTCCGTCCGACAGCTTGGCCTGAGGCGCTATATATGCGTTGTTGCCATATTGCGAGGCATTGGCGGCCGCAATCAGGAATGCCCTCTCTGTAATGACCTTCCCACCGATTGATATGGCGTAAGGCTGGCTGCGGTATTTCAGGAACTCCCTTATCACACTTCTTATATAGGTGATGCGTCCACGACGTTTCATTGAAGCGAATTTCTCGCTTACAGCCGCATCAAACCCTACGCCGAAAGTGCAATAGAATGGTTTGCCGTTCACCATTCCACGGTCGCAGCGCATCTCATGTCCGCTGCCGATAATCCTCACTGCCTCGCCGACATCCTGAGGTATGCCTAATGAGCGGGCAAGGCCGTTGCCCGAGCCTAAAGGGATGATTCCCAGAGTGGCCTGTGTATGTACAATTGCCGACGCAATCTCATTTACGGTGCCGTCTCCTCCGGCTGCAATAATCGTGTCGCAACCCTCGCTGATCGCTTTCAGCGCAAGGTCGCGGCCATGTCCCGGGCCCTCTGTCATGACCGTCATGACCTTCATATCGCGGGCTGCCAGCATCTCTGCCACCGTCTCCCCCAAACCACGTTTTGAACGTGTGCCGGCCACCGGATTTACTACTAATAACGCTTCTCTTGGTGTCATATCGGGTAGTTGGAAATTGAAAATGGTGTGTAAAGTTACGAAAAATTTGTGAGAAACAGAGAAAAACCTTAAATTTGCAGAATAAACCATGTGCGGCGGCCTAATCCGCACATCTATTAAAAAGGCTCATCCAAGTGAAGATACACCGCGAAGGCACCAATATTCTCATTCTCCTCCCCATAGTCCTCGTGGCGCTCAACTGGCCGGTGTGGCTCTTCATGCCTCCCGTGACGCTACCTGTGATTTTCACCACGATCTCTGTCGTGGTCTATCTTTTTGTGTTTAATTTTTTCCGCTGCCCCAAGCGCAAATACAAGGGGCCGCGCAAGGATATGGTCGTCAGTTCGGTCGACGGTAAGGTTGTGGCCATCGAGAAAGTCTACGAACCCGAATACCTGAAGAGCGAGGCTATAATGCTCTCTGTCTTCATGTCGCCTCTGAACGTCCATGCCAACTGGTATCCGGTGGACGGCACGGTTGAATACGTGCGCCATCACCGCGGGCGTTTCCTCTCGGCCTATCTACCTAAGGCGAGCACGGAGAATGAACGCAGCACTGTCGGCATAGAGACTTTCGGCCATCGCATAACTGTGAGGCAGATAGCCGGCGCCATGGCACGCCGTATCGTCACTTATGCGCGCAAAGGCCACACCGCCGATATCGACGGTCATCTCGGTTTCATAAAATTCGGCTCGCGTGTCGACCTCTATCTCCCGCTCGACGCTGAGATATTGGTGGGCATGCACCAGATTGTCAGAGGGGGTGTCACACCCGTGGCCCGTCTCAAGACTATAAAAGAATAAAATTATGAATGCTGTCACACGCAACATACCCAACTCCATCACCTGCATCAATATCCTTGCAGGCTGTATGGCCATTGTGGCCGCCACCGGCGGCACATCCCCGATGTGGGGGCTCCTCTCTTACCAATGGGCTTTCATATTCATAGGAATCGGAGCGGTGGCCGATTTCTTCGACGGCTTCGCCGCCCGCGCCCTGCATGCCTATTCAAGTCTCGGTAAGGAACTCGACTCTCTCTGCGACCTCGTGACGTTCGGCGTGGCTCCGGCTATGATCATGTTTCATCTTCTCGCCGACACGGGTAACGACCCTTGGCTTGCATGGACCACCCTGCTGATACCTGTGGCAGGAGCCATACGTCTGGCCCGGTTCAATATCGACACCCGGCAGACCACCACTTTCATCGGCCTCCCCATCCCGGCCAACGCGATCTTCTGGATCGGATACGCATCTCTTATGGTCGGGAGCAATGTGGGGTTTCTCTCCGTATGGTACTGGATGCTGCCGATTCTCCTCGTGGAATGCTGGCTCATGAATTCTCCCCTCAGGATGTATTCGCTGAAGTTTAAAAATCTAAGCCTCAGAGAGAACTATCCCCGCTACCTGCTCGTTCTTGCTACAGGAGCCTTCTGCTTCACTCTCGGAACCGGCGGCCTGCTCTGGCTCATAGTATTCTATGTGGCCATCTCTTGCTGCATCAAGCCCGACTGAGCGATAATCTGCCGGAAGGCGTATCACACACTACAGGTGACATAAACATTATTACATGGGAATCGCATTAATTATATTTTTAATACTCCTTCTATGCTGGCCCACTATCTCTAAATGGATCAGCCGATGGGCGGCTCGTTTCGTGGCCCGACGCTCGGAAGAGATTCTGCGCAAGGCCATGGGGATGCCTCCTCATCCCGACTCTCGCAAGGAGAATAAGAAACAAAAGGGGAACCGGCAGGAAGCCTATTCCTCCACCTCAGGATATGGCCGACGGAAGTCTTCAGGCCGACGTCGCACAGGTTATTCTTCTCCCGGCCCGATTATACCGAAGGAATATGCCGAAGATGTGGAATTTGTAGAGGTCAAGAGCTTCTCCGAGACTGAAATCGCATCCGACCGCACCGCCAAGACTGAAACCTACTATCACGAAAGCCAGGTCAGCGACGTGGAGTATGTCGAGATAAAGAACCCGTCAAGAAAGAAATAACCGACCACCTGAAATTTATCAGCAAATGAAAACCTTGTTTGTCAGCGACCTCGACGGCACTCTCCTCTCTTCCGACTCGCGCATATCCCCCCGCTCTGTGGCCATGCTCAACGATGCCATATCAAAGGGGGCTCTCTTCAGTGTGGCCACTGCCCGCACACCATCAACCGTCGCCTCGCTCTTGGCACAGGTTAATACCGACCTCCCTTTGATTGTGATGACTGGTAGCGCCGTATGGAACCGCCATACTGGGGAGTATTCGCGCATACGCACCATATCCCCACATTCGGCCGGACAAATCATCAAGGTAATCAAGGAGTTTCATCTTCCTACTTTTATCTACATCATCCGCCATAATATAATCGACATATATCATTTCGGGCCTCTCTCTCCTGAAGAGAGAATATTTGTTGAGGAACGCGCACACAGCCCTTACAAACGTTTCCATCTTGCCGATGACGATCCGGAGCGGGTGATTGGCTCCGACCCTTCTGACGTGATTCTATTCTACAGCATGCACCCATCGCTCGAGAAAGAGAGGGCTTATCGTAGAATCAGCGAGATCCGGGGATGCAACCCGATTTTCTATTACGACCTTCTCAGTCCGGATGCGGGTATTCTTGAGATATTCAGCGACACCGCCTCGAAAGCGAATGCCGTGCAATGGCTCAAGCAACACACCGGCGCAGACCAGCTCGTGGTGTTCGGCGACAACCTGAACGATATCCCCATGATGAAGGTGGCCGATCTGGCTGTGGCTGTAGAGAATGCCGTGCCTGAGACAAAGGCCGTCGCCGATCTGGTAATCGGCCCTAACACTGATGATTCAGTTGCTCGGTTCATACTCGAAAACACCTCCCCGAAACTCTGATTTTTTAACGTTAAGCCTCACATCACCTTGGGAATATACGAACGTCAACGCACAGGAAAACTCGTGTTCCTGGCCATCTCAGCCATAGCGATAATCTTGTTTCTGCTGGTAAGCAACAGCCTTGTCAAGGAACTCGCCAAACAGGAGCGGGAACGTATGTCGATTTGGGCCAGCGCCACTGAAAGGCTCGCCAAAGCCGATATAGATGCCGATGTCGAATTCCTGTTAGGAATTATCAGCCAGAATAATACCATTCCGGTACTGGTAGCCGACTCAGCCTACAATATCATCGAATTCCGCAACTTCATTCTGCCGGAAAAGACAGATTCGGAGGTGCAGACATTCGCCGAACTCTCGGAGAAGAACCGCGACTATCTCACCGCGCGTCTGCGCAAAGGGGGAGGCGGGCGTCCTCTCGACGAGCTGTCGCGTACCGACCCTCATTTCATACGCGTCGAGATCTATTACAATGCCTTCCAGTATATCTATTACGAAGACTCTATCCTGCTGCGTCGTCTCAGCCTTTACCCATACGTACAGTTGGCGGTAATGATTATTCTGGCCCTGATAATATATCTGGCTGTGGTATACACGAAAAAAGCTGAACAGAACCGTGTGTGGGCCGGGCTGTCAAAGGAGACAGCCCATCAGCTCGGCACCCCCATCTCGTCGCTCATGGCCTGGAATGAGTATCTCATATCAACTGATGTGGCGCCGGAGGTGACCGATGAGATCAACAAGGATGTGAAGCGGCTCTCCACGATAGCCGAACGTTTCTCGAAAATCGGGTCACGTCCGGAGTTGCAGCTTGAATATCTCAATGAGACGGTTGAACGCTCGCTTCAGTATATGAAGAGCCGGATCTCTGGAAAGGTTACAATCAATCTTAACCTCTCGGAAGATGACCATGGAGTGCTCCTCTCTGACTCACTCTTTGAATGGGTTATGGAGAATCTCACTAAAAATGCCGTAGATGCCATGGGGGGTGAGGGATGCATCACTATCACTACCGGCACGGAGAAGGAGAAGGTCTGGATTGAGGTGAAGGATACGGGAAAGGGTATCCACCGCAAAAATTTCAAGAATGTCTTCTCACCCGGTTTCACCACAAAGAAACGTGGCTGGGGACTCGGGCTCACCCTCGTGAAGCGTATCATAGAGGATTATCACGGTGGCCGCATATACGTGAAGGAGTCCGAAATCGGAAAGGGAACAACCTTCCGAATCGAACTCCCGTCAGCCTGACCGTGGTAAAACGGTTTAGAATCAGCGCATCACTTTGGTTGACCTGACGCTCCCGTCAGAGTAAACGTCGAGTCTGATAAACAACCCTGACCCGGTATCCGAGACCCGTCGGCCACATAAGTCGTACCATATTGTCTCGACAGGGTCATCCCTATCTGTATCTGCGACAATATCCTCGACTGCTGAACTCACATGCGATGACCCGTCAAGATGAAGTGAGCTTATACAGTTTACAAACTGACCGTTACGTGCGTTCATAACGACAGCCACCACACGCAGTTTACCCCAGTCGCCGATGATGCCGGCAGCGCCGCTCTTCTTAAGGTCGTCCATGCTGAATGTAAACGAATGTCCGTATGGTTCGCCTGCCTCTATCTCTGAAGGCAATGAACCCGCCACGCCATCATAGTCGGTGGCCGCGATCACAACATCATTAAAGGTCAGACCCGGCACTTTGCCCCCACCTTCAAAGAACACCTCCGCCCAAGGGAGCGGCATGTCAGGGTTCTTATCCGGGTCAAGACCGGAGTATGAGTTACTCTGAAACCAACGGTCTTGCTTCAATCCGTCGGCCACCAGAAGATACCCCACACGATATTCGGCACCCGTGGCACTTTCAATAAAGCGTACAGTGGAGCTGACACGCACATCAGAGCCATCACCATCACTCCATGCAATGGCGCCCTCTACATCAGCTGCAGGGATTGTGGCGGCATACTCCTCCCAGAGTCCGTATATCGAACCGGGATTAAGCTGCTGGCCTCGATTGATGTAGGAGGTGGGAAGCCCTCCACCTATGCTACCGGGGAAACTGTTCAGGAATGACATCTCGTCGCCTGAATGATATGCCACGCCCACAAAACGTTCGCCATGCATATCCGACATTGCCTCAAGAGCGACAAAACCCCTCGGGCACCATCCGCACCACAGACCGGTATATTCCTCGAAAAGCGGACGGTTCTCAGGCATGAAGGGTATTGACTTCACATTGAATTCCACAAGCGGTGACAGATTATCGTTCGACATGCCATTCACCGCATCCAGCCTAAGAGACACGGGCACAGTACCCACCTCGGAGAGATGGCCTAATGAAACCGTCACCTCTCCTGTTGATCCGGGAGCCGGAGGCACCGGATCCGACAGTTCAATCGACGCATTCCCCTCACCTTCAGGAGTGACATAGGTATAGCCAATCGAGCGTATCTCATCAAGGCCGTAGTTTACAATAGCTATATCAAGCAATGCCTCCCCGTCGATTGAGATTACCGGCTCATCCTCTATCATGAAAGATGCTGAGTTGGCAGAGAAATCACCATCCATGATAACCTCAAGTGTGCTGATACGCCCCAACTCGGATGCCACGCTCCCCCATTTCAACTTCGATCTTGACGCATGAATCCACAGTGCGTCAGGATTCTCACCCGGCACTGTGGCCACTGCCTCGAGGCTTGCATCATCCTGCGTGAAGGTATAACCCGCGTAGAAACCATCCGGGGTAATTGTATAGGGGGTATCGAAAGTCACCGTCAGAGAGTTGGACTCAATCACCCCGTCGGCAGAACAGATATCAGGATTGTTGACATACTTCCCATTATCGCGCTTAAGCTGAAGTTCAGTCGTAAGCCAGCCGCTTGCTTTGGTTAGCGCACTCCCTTCAGGGATAGCCACACGCAGTCCCGTCACCTGTTTACCGGCAAGCGACTCACCGGGTATAAAGATAGCCACATCATAGGTCTCAGCCTTTCCATAGCCGAAAAAATCCATCGTGCCGTTGCGGCCATAGCTGAAATCCGTTATGGAGGCAAGAGCAGACGAGGCGCTCAGAGCCACACATAGACTGCAGAGAATTGTATTCTTCATAAGCAAGAGATTTATGAACTCCACCAAATATATTTCCGACCCGGCAAACCGGGTCGGAAACAATCAGATAAGAGTGTGTTATAGATTGGTTGAGTTATTTACTTTACCATTACCTTCTTCACGGAGCCGTCGCTGTAACGGATTATATTGATACCCTTGCGAGGTGAATCGATACGGCATCCATCAAGCGTGTAGCGCTCTACCTCCACTGCCTCTTCGGCTAAGGCATTGTCAACACGGCTGAAAGTGGATTTATTGACAATATCAACAAGCATACGTTCTGAATTCTCAGACTTCACCTGCTTCTTCCCCTCTCCGCGCACAGCACATACAGAGTATCCGTACATGTCGAAACGTTCTGCGTCGAGTTCCTTTACAGCGAGTGAGTTGGTTTCTGAAGGGTAAGTACCGAGATAGGTATAGGTGCGGTCGCCCTTCTTCATATTCTGGGTTACAGTAATGTAATCAATGAAGAATGTGAAGTCTTCCGAGCAAGCCAGGCGCAACCATGTCTCTGAGAGGCCATTGGTGGGGAGAGTGAGTTCTCCTTCAAATTTACCCTCATTCATAGGCAACTCATAAGTCACACCTGCGAAATGGAGGTTGAGAGGAAGTGTGTCGTCTGATTTCACACTCAGGTTCACAGTCACCTCATCATCGCTACCCACATAGAAATCGGGCGTACGGAGCCAAGCTCCCCAATACATGCATCCAAGCATCCCCTGCACGATTGGCCACTGACGTTCGCTTGAGGTCCAGCCGGGCACATCTGTAAGGTCATCAAGCAGAATACCTTCGGCACGTCCCACCCAGTCAGGGCTATAGATTGAGGTTGCCTCGGTAAAGGCTTCAGTATTGGCGAAGTCATCCTCGAACACTATGAAATAAGGTTCATCCTCCTTGGCCTCATTCACTCCGTAGAGCATCACCTCGTAGCTCTCAGCCTTTACAATGGGCTGCCAGTTGGCGGTAAAGCTATCTTTGGTGATGTCGGTAGCCAATTCCACTTTGGGAGCTGCAATCTGGGTTATAGGCACAACCACAAGATCAGAATATGTCTTCAGATAGTGGGAGCGCAGACCGAAATAGTAGTCCTTTGCGGGATCAAGGCCGCTTACCGTATATGAGGGTGCGTCCTTCAGCTCCACTATATCCATGTTGCTGTATGGTGAGTCGAGGCTCATGCCCATCATCTGGCGGTATTCCTCCCAGGTGATTGACATACCTGACCAGTCCTCATACTGTTTGAGCATGGCATCAATCTCATCCTGAGGATATGTGATATCATACTTCGGTTCACCCTGCTCGTCATAGCCCGCCAATTCAAGGAGATACACATATGTGTCATATGCCTTACGCACTCTTTCGAAGTTGATGGTGAATCCTGTCTCTGTCACATCAGTGACATCTGTGAAGACCGGGGCTGCCAGGAAGTTATCGGCAGAGGAAGTGACCTCCAGGTCGTCGATAAGGACGCCGTCGGTGCTGTAAAGCATGATGTAGGCATCATTATAGGCGGAATAATTGTCGAATTCCACCGTAATCTTACACCATCCCTGGTTCTGATAGAGACGCACATTCGAGAGCCAGGGATACTCACCCTGTATCTCCCCGTCGCTGGTATTGAAGACAGACTCCCTGTCATTGCCTATACCAACCATCACGCCACTTCCGCTCCATTGCAGCTTCTTGCCATCCTCCTCCCACTGCACACGCAGATAACGGGCCTTGAAGCTTACGGTGACACTTCCGGAATAGTCCATCCGCGGCGTGCATATATAGGCGCCGTTGGCAGGATCGAGAGTGCGGAGAGCCACTGAGCCACCTGCACTGTAGACCTGGTTGCCGGTCCACTGCCCTTCGGTGGTATACTCAAGCGGTATGTTGGTGTCGCCATAGTAATTGGCGAGCATGTTATCCAGGTCGGGAGCTGTGATGGTGCCTGCTGTCATGAGGCTGAAATCCTCAGTCACGAGCACGTCCGCAGTAGCTGTGGGAGCGCGTTTCACGGTATTGACCGGTTCGTAGTCATCGCCCAGTGGGGTGACTGTCACATTTGGAGTGGCTGAGGCACCCAATGCTGCGCAAAGCAGTAATAACAAGGAATAATGTTTCATATTACCGTCAGTTTTGATGTTAAAAGTTATCGACGGCAAAGCTAAATAGATTCCTTTTATTTTGCAAGAAAAAGTTCACACTTTATGTATCAAGACACGTTTCAATACGTCATTTGGTATCAGAACCGCACTGAACAGTCTGTTTCAATACACAGAATACCATTGTCGTGACACACCGCAAACTATCATTCACGCTCGCTGCGGGCCATCTTCCAGTAATCGGTCGGGGTAAGTCCGGTCGACTTCTTGAAGAGATTGGCAAATGAGGTGCGCGATTTGAAACCCACCTCCTCGGCAATGGCTTCAATTGTGTAGCTATCCTTCTCCGGGGAATGCATTATGGAGCAAGCACGTTTGATACGGTATTCATTAAGGAACTGATGGAAATTGCATCCATGAATCGCGTTGATGGCTTTTGACACACTGCGGCTCTGACTTCCGACGGCCTGTGCCATCGAGGCCAGTGAATATCCGGCTGAGTAGATGTTCTCACTGCGTTCCGCCTCAGCCACAATCCGGGTATACAGCGGAAGAAGTTCCTCGGCCAGGATTTCTGAATCTCCACTTTCAGAATCTTCAGATGTGGATTCAGCTGAAGATACGGTATTCGCCTTAAGGGATTCTATCTCGTTCTGAAGCCCTACGATTTTTTTCTCCAGTTCTCTACGCATCATCTCCTGCCGTGCCTCGCGACGCGACGCCTCCTCATGTCTACGGAACAGATTCAGGTGATTCCGTTTCAGATTGACGTGTACATATATCAATGCCGAGAGCACAATTACCAATATCACCACCCCGCCAAACAACATAAGACGCTGACGACGCTCCTCCTGACGCTTGATTGAAAGCAATTCCACCTCCTTATTGATATTCTCCAATTCGGAGAGCAGCTGCAGCGCTTCTACTGAATGCAGGTTCCCCACCTCCTCCTGAGTCTGTTTAAGTGAGAGATACTTGTTATAATATTTATCGAGCGAATCCTTTTGGCCTGTCTCCTTATAAAGATTTACCAACCTTGAATACATGGCAAGTTCATAATCGGTATGCCCGCATGAAGCAGCCTTGTCCATGACGTCACGTACATACTCTATGGCTCTTGGATAGTCGCCTGCCTGTTCAAGCATCAGTATGACGATAAGACTCAGTCCATATTCCGTACGTTCATGATAGGCCCCGCCTATTCCCCTCTCTTTTGATTTAAGCACCAGATCGACACCCCCTTTGAGGTCGCCGGCCCAATATTTGTCAAGACCCGCGATAAGCAGATTCGTGAAATTGCCAATCTCCGAACCGACTGCGAATTTATGTTCGCGCACATGATCAAGCGATTTTGCAAGATCCGGTTGTATCTCAGGATGATTGAGCGACACGAGAATGATATTTGTAAGCATAGGAATCAGAATAGTGTCGTTGTCGGCAGCTACGGCTGCCTCAAGCGACTTGGAAAGGGATTCGGCTGTGAGCGGACTGAGACGCATGCTGTTTTCAGTGGTAGTGTTCACACTGTACAGGTTGGCCAGACTCATATATATGTACGGGAGTTCCTGTAGTATCTTATCCTCTTCGGCTATCTGACGGGCAAGCAGAAGGTTACGGTAAGCCGATTTATAATCTATGGCATACGTCATATAGAGATTTCCCATCTCCCTGAGTGCCTTCACCGCATTTTTTCTGGTTTCCTTATCCTCAGGAGATGAGTAATAACGGGTAGCCACAATCGACAGACAGCGCAGGGCTCTCTGTGTCAGTGAATCGTTCCCGACATTGATGCATTCCTCAGCTTCTTTAAGCAGAGCCACTGAACTTTGTTTTTCAGGCAATGGGGCAGAATGGATAGGCATTACCTCAAACAGACCCATAAGAATGCAGAAAAGTATGGTAGTATATCTTTTCA
>CANPMT010000046.1 GCA_947575235.1 uncultured Porphyromonadaceae bacterium | reverse complement strand
GCTGGATGAACGAGCGCGCTATCCTCTACCGTCGCATGAACCAGATTCCCGAGGAGTGGGGTACAGCCGTAAACGTACAGGCCATGGTATATGGCAACATGGGCGACAACTCCGCTACAGGTGTTGCCTTCAGCCGTGATGCCGCCACAGGTGAGAACATCTTCAACGGTGAGTACCTTATCAACGCACAGGGTGAGGACGTTGTGGCAGGTGTACGCACTCCGCAGCAGATCACAATCGAGGGTTCACGTCGCTGGGCCGCTCTCCAGGGTATAAGCGAGGAGGAGCGTGCAAGCAAATATCCCGCACTTGAGGAGTCGATGCCCGACTGTGCAGCCGAGCTCATCGCAATCGCTCACAAGCTTGAGGATTACTACAAGGATATGCAGGATATGGAGTTCACAATCCAGGACGGCAAGCTCTGGATGCTCCAGACCCGTAACGGCAAGCGCACAGGTGCCGCTATGGTAAGAATAGCCTGCGAGCTCATGAAAGAGGGTATGATTGACGAGAAGACAGCTCTTCTCCGCATGGAGCCCCAGAAACTCGATGAGCTTCTCCACCCCGTATTCGACAAATCAGACATCAAGAAAGCCAAGGTAGTTGCCAAGGGTCTTCCCGCATCACCGGGTGCCGCTACAGGTCAGATTGTATTCCAGGCTGACGATGCAGAGGCATGGGCGGAGAAGAAGAAGAAAGTCGTTCTCGTACGTATCGAGACCTCACCCGAGGACCTTCGCGGTATGGCCGTTGCACAGGGTATCCTCACAATGCGCGGTGGTATGACCAGCCACGCAGCTGTGGTAGCCCGTGGTATGGGTAAGTGCTGCGTTTCAGGTGCAGGTGAGATCAAGGTAGACTACAAGGAGAAGACTGTAGAGATGGATGGCAAGGTATACCATGAGGGTGACTGGATCTCTCTCAACGGTTCTACCGGTGAGGTATACGACGGTCAGGTTCCCACCCGCGAGCCTGAGCTCGACGGTGACTTCGGCCACATCATGAACCTTGCAGCCAAATACACCAAGACACTTGTACGTACCAACGCCGACACACCCCGCGATGCCAAGCAGGCACGCAACTTCGGGGCCCAGGGTATCGGTCTTTGCCGTACAGAGCATATGTTCTTCGAGGGTGACCGTATCAAGGCCGTTCGTGAGATGATTCTCGCATCAGACGTAGAGGGTCGTCGCGCAGCTCTTGACAAGCTTCTCCCGATGCAGCGTGGTGACTTCGAGGGTATCTTCGAGGCAATGGATGGCTTCGGTGTTACAATCCGTCTTCTCGATCCCCCGTTGCACGAGTTCGTACCTCATCAGACAGCTACCCAGAAGGAGCTTGCTCAGGAGATGGGTCTGACACTCGAGGAGGTTAAGGCAAAGGTAGATGCACTTGAGGAGTTCAACCCGATGCTTGGTCACCGTGGCTGCCGTCTTGGCATCACTTATCCCGAGATCACAGAGATGCAGACACGTGCCATCATCGAGGCCGCTCTCAACTGCAAGGCCCGTGGCATCAAGGTAGAGCCTGAGATTATGGTTCCGCTGGTAGGTGTTCTCAAAGAGCTCCAGAACCAGGCAGACATCATCAACCGCACTGCAGCCAAGGTATTTGAGGAGAGAGGTGAGTCACTCCACTACAAGGTAGGTACAATGATCGAGGTGCCCCGTGCAGCTTTGACCGCCAACAAGATTGCGGAGGTAGCCGACTTCTTCTCATTCGGAACAAACGACCTCACACAGATGACCTTCGGTTATTCACGTGACGACGCTCCGAAGTTCCTGAAGTTCTACAAGGAGCAGGGCATCGTTAAGGTAGATCCGTTCGAGGTACTCGACCAGGAGGGTGTAGGCCAGCTCGTAGAGATGGGTGTCAAGAAGGGCCGTTCAACCAATCCTGATTTGAAGGTAGGTATCTGCGGCGAGCATGGTGGCGAGCCTTCAAGCGTGAAGTTCTGCGCTAAGCTTGGCATGAACTACGTATCTTGCTCACCCTACCGTGTGCCCATCGCACGTGTAGCTGCGGCGCAGGCTGCTATCGAGGACTAAGCGATTTTGGCTAAATATCAAACAGTTAGGCGGAAATACCTTGAAAAACAGGTGCTTCCGCCTAACTTTTTCGTAGGATAAAACAGGTCTTTTTGTCGGTTTTTACGAAAATGTTTAGAAATAGTTTAGAGTTCGAGGTGCAGTTAGTCCAGTTTGAATACGATGCGCTGCACACCGTCTTCATAACGGCTGCTGGTTATCCGGAATGATCCGATTTCTGCTGTGTGACTTACATGGGCACCCGCACAAAGACACTCGTCATAAGGCCCTATATGGACTACCCTGACCGTATCAGACGCTCCCTCCGGTAAACGGCTCAAATCAAATCTATTCATCGCTTCCGCTTGTGAGATGTATTCTTCAGTAACCTTAATATCCATTTTTATAATGTCGTTGATATAGGTCTCCAGAGAATGGAGTTCAACATCGGTCAGTTCTTTTGGTAGATGATAGTCGAGTTTTGACTTCTTGCGTTCAATATGAGCATTGAACGCTCTGCCATGACCGTAACGACGAGCCATCTCTCCGTTAAGAAGATGCTCTGCTGTATGCATAGGAGGATACTCCTGTTTGTTATGTTGGTTAAGAATTGGTGTGTCCATCTTATTGGGCTGACTTTACAAATTTTCAGAACTCCGCAGCAAAATCATGTGATAGAGCCTCAACTGTGAGGATCATATCTATATCATTGGGTGCAAACTCCGCGAGAAACCAATCTTGACACGGGCAAATCCTTAACATTGCTGCGGCGGTTACCCTCACGGCGACGACTTATCTCAAAAGTGAATGATATGACCGTTTTGGGTATGTGGATATGCTCCGTTTTTTCCACTTTTAAGGATATTTATTTGTTCCTTAACAGGGATAGGATTCTTCTCCTAATGACTTTTGATATGGGTATAAAAAATGACCTACCAGTTTCGCATCAATGAGAGGCGTGGTAGGTACTATATAGCAAATTTAATACTTGATTTCCTCCCAAACAAGTTTTTGAGAGAAAAACTTTCTAATTTTGTCCAAATTTAACTATTATTAATATATGAGTGCAGCCGACATTAACCGCGGAGCCTAAATAGCCGATGTCACCGGCAAGCACAAGAATGTCTGCCGAGGGTAATCAGACACTGGAATATGAACAAGATGTGCATCCTCCGGTAATTGGATTGAGTCTGGCTTCCGGGAAAACAGTTCTATGTACTTAGGGAAATCACTGTCTTTCGGATCTATAAACCTATAGAAACATCTATGGGTTTCATCTTCAGATTTTACTTGCCAAGCAGAATATCCGCCTGCCTTAATAAAATTCCAAAAGCTTGTCAGGTAATCTTCAGTCAGAGCTTCGCATACCATTATCATGTCCACATCCTTGGTGGCTCTTCCCTGAAGGTTGGCCTCTTCCAAATTCAGATTACAAGCTGTTCCTCCTATGATTACATAGTTTCCTTTATATGCCCCGAGATACTGGCGTATTTTGTCTATTCCTTTCATAATGCCTCTGCTATAATCTTATCAAGTTCCTTTTTTATACGTGGGTCATCATCTTCTTTATAAGTTAATGCCAATGAAAAGACATCTGTTAATCCATTCTTCGATGAAAGCGCCGGATCGCTTTTCCAAACCTCTATTACTGCACTTCCATCATGCGAGTTCAGGTTGAGTTCTTTAATGCGTGGATTCCGATTGTACACGGCAAATATTGGTTGCACGGGGGATGCCAGCATAGAAATCTCCGAAAGTGCCGAATCTGAAGCCACAACCCCAATTTCCGTTGCAAGGTCAATATCTGATGTGAAAAATCGTTTCTCCACAGGATTTTCACCTAATTCAACTACTTTTTTCCATAACTCTTTAGACTGAAGTTTGAAATCAAGAAGTTTTTTACGTCCTTCCTGAAGGATGGAAACCAATCCTTGTTGCTCAAGTTCCTTCACTGCCAGAGACAATGTTTTAACAGAATATCCCATTATATCGGCAACGTCAGTCACACTTTTACCCTGTAATGACTTCCCCGAGAGATGCACAAGCAGTATTGCTGTTGCAACCATAGAAAGTCGGTCTGCGGATAACTGTTTCACACCCAAACCGCGTTCTATCATTAATGCTCCAATATCCGGCAGATATATTTGTTTGTCGGGTATTATAAAGCTGATGCGATTTTCAATCAAGGAACGCCGTTGGTAAGAATCTATGCCCTCCAGAATCAAGACAGCTTTTAGACCGGTAATACGTTCTATATTGCTAACAGTGTTTCTTAGCATTCGGAAATCATCCTCCAACTTAGGCAAAATTGCCACGCCTGTGAAATCGCAGCATTCAATTAGAGCATATTCTGCCGCTCCTGATAGGATATAAGGGAGTTTCCCTTTGTATGCGTCAAAACTCTTAAATTTGACAGACCATCCAAAGGAATTTTGAATATAATCTATTATCTTACCTTCGTTTTTCATATTTACCTTAACAAAGTAACAATGCAAAATTAGGGTAAAATAATGAGATATACAAATTTAAAGTTCAATTATAGCCATTTTTTCAATAATCTTTTATTGTCCATCTTCGTTGTCACCCATAACTTCCGTTTCAAGGTCTATTCCAAAGGCATCGGTATTCTTCTTTGTCTGGCCACCACCACCCCAGAGTCCTTTCAGATAGGCGATCTTCCGGAAGGCAAGGTCAACTGAAATGTGTGCTTCTGATATTTCACCAAATTGCTCTGCCGACAAAAAAAGACCATCCCGTGAAGGATAGTCTATGGGTAAGGGTTCTAATTGTAGCAACCAAGATTTGGTTACAACTCCAAAGAATTTTCTTTCATAAGAAAATCGAAAATGCTTATGATTGTTATTCCGTTCTCGGTATGTAATACGGGGGTGTATTCTCTAAGAATAATAATCTTTTTGATGGCATCATTTACGCGAAGCAGTGACGCTGATTCTTGTTCTACTTTAGCCTCATCAGGCATACGGTATGCGGACTGAATGTAGTAGCGCTGGCTGCCGTTAGTGCAGACAAAATCCACCTCATAGTATTGTCGCTCACGCCCATCATCTGTTCTTTCATTTTTTGCCACTACACCTACGTCCACGCTAAAGTCCCGTGCTAACAATTCATTAAAGATTACGTTTTCCATTAGATGTGAATACTCAATCTGACGGAAATTCAATCGCGCATTTTTATTCCTGATCTTATGCCTCTCAACAATGTCCCGGACATAAGTTCTGGTAAACAGAGCCTTCAGGAACTCTCGTTTATCTTTTTCAGAATCCTTCCTGGTCTTTGCAATCTTCCCAATATAGGGAACTTTCAACAGGTATCCTATATTCTTTTACTTGCCCCTCTTTATTTTTTCGATGGATAATACGCTCGGGGAACGCTCAATCCCAAGCCCACCTTCTTCCGTTGAAGTTGTTTTGTAGATTATTTGATGTCTTCGGGCAAGATTCTTAAACTCCGAATGACTTAGCTTTTTATTGTCCATAAAATTATTGAATGAGAGATTTAACTGCTAAAGATACACAAAATCAGCGACATAACCAAAAGACTTAGATATTTACCTAATTCTTTTTGGGAAACTTAGGCCAACTACATTTGGAGTCAGAAGATCTGAATAATCGCTATTCATTATTGCACCATTTGAGAAAGTAATTCCTCTGTCGGAATAGGTACCGTGCTGAGAATGAATGTGACCGAACAAATGAAGCATTGGTTTGATTTCCAACACTTTTTTCAACAAGTTTTCATCTCCGTAATTAATGCCATCGTCTAAGTCAAGTATTCCATATGCGGGAGAATGAGTGATTAGAACGTCTGTATCAGACGGTATACTACTGTAATTGCGCTCTTGTCTTTCCGTAATACAATCACCCATAAACATAGGAACACCATAAAACTTCACCCCCTCTATCTCCACACCGGAGTTACACAGGTAATGGACATTAGAATCGAGACCATCTATGTTTGCTCCATACAAGCAATCATCGTGATTGCCACAGATAAAAACTTTGTGTGTTGCTGGCAGGTCACAAAACCAGTTCATGAAATCAATAGCTTCTGCCTCACCCCCGGTCATGGTAAAATCACCGGAATGAACCACCACATCGACCTCGGGTAATTTCCGAAGCCGATGATGGCAGCCGTGAGTGTCTGATAAGTGTAAAATCTTCATATTCACTATTTCTGCCATGGAGAAATGATGTAATCACCGCTGTTGTTAGCGGAATAAGCTTCACTCTCTTTTAATTCACTCATATTTCAAGACTTTTTAATTGTCCGCAAAAATACTGTCAAGGTGTGTCAAATTTTGATACAACTCGAATAATTTCAATTGTCAAAAAAATTATGCTGTACCACAAACTGCGCCACCTGTCATCTAATTTTGCCCTCGTAAAGAGCTATTGTTCCATCCGGAAAGATAGTACGCGAGCAACGGTTCGGGTTCAAGCCTTTGGTGAATGAAGAAATAAAAATCTATCGGGAGGCAAAACAACTCGTTATGGAGCTTCGCTGCTACCGGGAACTTAAAGACTCCGGGCGCATCAATACAACGGGACAACAGGCAGATGAAGAGGATATTTTCAACTTCTATTAAAATAATTAGACTATGATATTCAAAGAATTACTCGACAAATATCAGTTCGAAGAGATTGTACCTGAAATCAGGACTGTCTGTGCACATAATGACATTTCCGGCTTCAAAATGGCCTTCGATTGCTTGAGGGCTCTAACCCCCAAACTCTCAGAAGGTAGTGTGGATATCACTATTGCCGGTGATGAATCCGACCCTTATGTACGAGTTATGGGTTTGTCGGAGGACCATTGGGAAAATGGTCTTTCCAAACCTATAAAATTAAACCGACTGATTGATATCAATCTTCCTGAAAAGATGCTTCTCGCGCACTGCCTATGGGAAATTACATATTATGGTTTCACACAAAGAGCAGTCAAGGAGAAATTCTATGGTTATAGAAATCGTTGGGAAGAGAATAATCAATTTGATAAGATGCTTCACGAGTTGATTATTCGGCACTATCGGAAAAATGTAAAATGTAAGAATCTAAAATTCACAAAAGAAGGAGAACCTGGCTTTTGCGCAAAAAATAAAGAAGAACTCAATAAATATCTCTTTTCGCCCCGAAAGACCAATCGTAGAAAGCGTAAGGCCGAGAAACGCTATCGGGAACGCCGGGAGTATCTTAAGCGTATGAGCCGAAGAACCGAGATGATTAAAAGACTGTCTCGTGATGGAAGTTCTTTCTCTTTCAAAGATCTCGAATTCATAATGACGATAAACATAGGACAGGAAGAAAATTACGAGAGTTTTCCCAATGCTTCTTCAAGCCGCGCTTCTTATCTTGAAGACCTGATTCTAAATTATGCGGATCTTTCTGATTTGGTGGTTAAGAAAATTACAGACATCGTTATTTTAGCCGAGTCATCTAAAGATACCCCGGTTTCTTCTGATGAGGAGGAAATTCTCAGCAATATCTTCAGTCAACTGTATCCTTCTGCAAGAATTCATTATGGTTTTGCTGTAAATGAAGAGGCTGGTTCAGAAATATTGCTCTCGATAAATTTTATAGACAGATAATAGGGCAAATGGGTAAAAAAATAATCCTGTACTGCAAAATGAGACAGAATTTGATTAATTTTGCAGTTATAAAACTTTTACCGTAATGAATCAACTTCAGAAATACACTTGGGTGATAGAGACAATTCGCCGTGCCGGAAAGATTTCTCATAAGGATCTGTCTGAGAAATGGGAACGTTGTAAAGACCTGAGCGACTACAAGCCGCTACCTCGCGCCACCTTTAACCGATGGCGTGAGGCGATCTACGAACAGTTTTCGATAGATATACAATGTCAAAAAGTTGGTGGCTACCTCTATTATATAGCCAATCCTGAAAATATCGATGACGACAAGCTCAAGAAATGGATGCTTGATTCGTTTGCCGTAGGTAATATAATCGGAGAGAACCTTTCACTTAAAGGTCGTATCCTGGTAGAAGAAATACCATCAGGAAGGGATCATCTTGCTACTCTCTTAGAGGCCATGAAGGACAATCATGTAGTAAATATCACTTACCGTCCATTCAAAAAGACTCAGAGTTTCTCGTTTCCGATTGAACCTTATTGTGTAAAGCTTTTTGAAAACCGATGGTATGTGCTTGCACCCAATGTCCGCTACGGCGACATTCGTCTTTATGGTTTGGATCGCATGGAAAGTGTAGAGGGTACTGACGAGACATTCAAGATACCTGAAGACTTCGATGCGGAAGAATTTTTCTGCGGTTCATACGGTATTGTCGTAGGTACAGGAGAGGAACCTGAAAGAATCGTTCTTAGAGCTAACAAAAATCATAAGTATTACCTGCAAACCTTGCCACTGCATCATAGCCAGCGAATGATAGAAGATTACGGAGAATACGCAGACTTTGAGCTAAAGCTTGCTCCAACGTATGATTTTGTCATGAAGCTACTTCAAGTTGGATCTATGATCGAAGTAATCGAACCGCTTCACTTACGTAAAACTATGAAGGGCTGGATAAAAGACATGTATGAACTTTATATTAATGACTGACAAGGCGTGACACTGATGGTCAACCGACATTTCCACAAGATACATCGGTATGGTAAATTTGCACCATCATTAATAGATTTTTCTTATGACTTATCAAGAATATTTTCATCAAGCTGACTTTAACGAAGTGTGGAAAACACTTCATGATGTTTTGGGAGAACCGGAAGAAACACTACCCCTATACCAAGCCGTATTTGAATCGGTGAAAGATATGGAAAAGGATCCCAAGCATTCTATCGAGAAGATAAAAGTACATCTTTCTCCCAATGGAGAAGTCTACGTCAAGGGAGCACCAGATCCGCAGGAATGGCTTGTCGGCAGGGAGATTAAAGTTGATTTTGACTTTATAGACATTAAGGAAAAAGATGTGAGTGAAATGGTCGGTCATCTTCTGTACTGGTCGACATTATATGGAATCAAGACACAGAGAATGCAGAAAGAAGGATTTTCAAAGTGGCTTAAATATGGAATGAGGGGACCTTTCTATACTCTTCCTTTCAATGATTTTGATAAAATTGGGGAGGGAGTAATGGTTAAATATATTTTCCTTGATTTTGATGGGGTCCTGAACACTGAACAATACCAATCACAGCTTTCGATAGAAGGCCAGCCCACAAAAGATGAAAACGTACCATTGTTCGATCCTAAAGCCGTGGCTAATCTGACTGAAATCGTTAATTCCACAAAGGCTGAAATCGTAATTATCTCTTCGTGGGGCGATATACTTGGCCAGGATAAGATAATTGAGATGTGGGAAGAAAGAGGAATGCCCGGTGAAGCTCGCATAGTGTTTGTTCCAAATGAGAAATGCGACTCCAAGGCTAAATTTATAAATGAATTGATTGACAGATGTGTCTTTCTACCATACATCATACTCGATGATGAATCTGTCTTCACTCCTGAACAGGAAGAATTCCACTTAAAAATCAACCCTATCTCAGGAATAAGCAAACAGGACGTTAAACGATCAATTGAAATTTTGAACAGGCTTGACAAACTGCCATCATCTGCATTTGATGACCGTGCATACGAAGAGGAAAACAGAAGGATAAGCAAAATAAACAGCAAAAGTTCCGACCAAAAGAAACTCCGATACTGGAAAAGCACGATCCTTAATGATGAAGCGTATGATTGGAGTTGGAACTTAATCATATTACGCAAAAAGCTTGAATATAATATCGGCTACTATCGTTTCACTCAACGCTACGATGGTTGGGAGAAAGACGTTGACTGTATGGTTCTTGCGTGCAAACTAATCGATATTGCTCAAAGAAAATTCGATAAGGCCCCTTATGTCAATATCCGGAATTGTGAACGATTCAAGATGAAACCAACGGAGTTTGACGATAAAGATTCCCTTGATTATCATAAGGAAAAGTTAAGAGCTGAAAAAGCATATCAATTATTGTGGACGGTTCTCCGTCAGAATATGAAAGAATGGTGGGATTAAAACGGTTTAATATGAATAATGCGTTAACTGGACTTCCGGCATCCTTCAGAGTAATTGGAGTCGGAAATGGCGTAACTGAAATTCTCGACAATGTAAAGTCATGCGGATTTGATGGTTTTCATGAGGCGGGTGTCTTGACTTTAGGTCTCTCCGAAGATGCTGCCCCGTCATACTTTGACAGTATCTTGGAAGGAGTCACCCCCTCTAAGTATCCAGACGTTATCAAGTCTCTTCTACAACTGATTGTAAAGCCGTGCTATGTGAGCTTTGACTTTCACGATCTTTGCACAGTGCTTCGGGACTCAGGATACTTTATTTTCAAAAGGGTGATTGGGAAAAGTATAACAGATGTCGTCAAAAAAATGCAGGAGAAATTGAAGGGCCTGGATTTAGACGAAATCGAAAACATGACTTTAAATATACTCTTGAATAGAGATAGGAAGCCACCCGTAGAAATGAAAGAAATGTCCGCTTTCTCCGATATGTTGGCAACTGTGCCTGACACAGTTAATGTTATCTGGGCAGTCCATTTCGACGAGGAGCTTAATGAGAATCAGATAGGTCTTATATCAATAATATCTGGAAAGGAATTGGACAATGTTCAATAAACTAATCTCGTCTTACTTCAAACTTCTGAAATTCGCTGTCCTTCCCGGTATTCTTGGAGGAATTGCTTGCTTTATAGGCCCCAACCACCATGCGCTGATTAAAGCTTGGATAGGCGTGGTTATAGGCTTCGCTATTCAGCACCATTACATGTTGCCGGCAATAAAGGAAACTCTCAAAGACTGTGATGAACTGTTTGAAAAGATTTCTGATGACGAGGAATAAAATATCTTACCCTGTATCATTATCTGAAACACTCTGGAGCTACTTTTGCGATTGTAAAGGTAGCTCTAATTTAATTATGGTAAAGAAATCAAAATCAAGCACATTGTTTCCTACGACTCCACGCGAGCATAGCTCAGCGCGGTTTGCACGATACTTACGCATAAGGTCTTCGTTCAACTCCGAAGCTGGAGCGAAGTAGGAGATACGAAGTTTCACGCCACGGTCATCGATGCCGTTGCGCAACACATATATCAGTCAATAACGAGAAATATCATCTTGGAGCACCTTGTAGAACTGGTCGGTGGCATTGTCCGCGCCATATATCTTCTGATAGCGGGCTCACTCCTTAGGTTGTGTCGCGGTTATGAAATCGCGGAGCACAATAGTGTCAAGTGCTAAGTCCTTGTTGTATGTCATTTGGAAGCCGCGTTCATAGCCACCCTCTTTAAGTAGCCACCGCTCAATGTCTTCCTCAAAGTTCTTCTCCTTCAAATTATTGTTGTTCATAAGTTTTTACCCTTTCAAGACTTTCATTCAAAATTTGTAACATCTCCTCGGCATGGGCATTCTTTGCCTTTATATCCCATTCAGCCTCATTGCCTTTAGCTCTGAGATACATGAAGTATAATTTCAGGCTCTGTAGGCTCTTATTACCTATTTGGACTTCAAGGTTGGCAAACTTCACATGAACCGGGAGATTGCTTTGCTGTGAGTTGAAACCTTGCGAAATCATAGCTAAGTTACCAAATGAATTTACATCTTCCCATGACCACTCATTATTGTTGTCCTGATTCTGGGGATGGAGATGCTCGATGGAACGGTTGGTGCGGAACTCATATTGTCTTATTGCCTCCTTATTAATACTCTCATAAGCTTTATAGGCTTCATCCTTTTCGAGAATAAGTTTTTCCCAAAGAGCATAGTCCAATCGCCAAAGCCAATATCTTGGCTTTGAGTCATAATCAAGATTGGCTTTGTCAGGAACCTCGGAGTGGCCTCTACGCTTATAATCCAATTGCATCAGGAATTTAAGAATATCCATCTGAGTTGGCTCATATTTAAGCGACTTCAGGTAATTAAGTAACGGAAGCAACCAAATATGAGATTCGGTTGACACATCGAGCATTGACTGAAATTGTCGTAGTCGAGCGTGGGCACTTTGATTCTTGTCTATTTCATCATCAGTGTTACAAATCAATTTATGCGAACTTGATGATGAACCATACTTCAATCTCACAACATAGAAATCCATCAAAAGCCTATAGATAAATAGCTCACGATAGAAATCTCCAATTTCATCTGTTGGAATTGGATTGTTTTTGAAAGTCTCATGAAGTTTAGAAGGATGCACTGCAGCCAATTCATCCTTGCCGGTATGTAAGGCCAACACCATCAATAGAAATTTTGGGAAGGATATAATGCTATCTTCTTTATCTCTAGTGCCTCTATTGTTGAAGTCATATTTCTTGACACCAATACTAGCGATAGTACAACTATTACCCTCACTCTTAGTTTGCTCGTAAAAATCTATACAAGCAGTCTCCACATTGCCGCTTCTACATTTTGTAATAAGGTCAAAATAGCGTTGTCGTTGAATTTTCGTAGCGTTCTCCTTGTCTTCAAGTTTCACCAAAGGTTTCTCAAAATCAGATACGACATTCCAAAGTCGAGTGAGATTTAGTTTGTCTTGATTCGAATAGTTTTTTAGCAGTTCCACTTTCAGTATCTCATGCTGCTCAAGTGATTTCCCACTGGAGTTCATTGCCTCGAAATACTCGTTGAGAGAAGATGGATTTTTAACATAATGGTCGGGTAACTCAGTGACGAATACCGTAAGATTGTTGAAAACAACATCAGCAAAAGCTGTCCTACTTTTATCGTCATATTTTATTAGGAGGAATTTACTTATAACTGTCAGTGCCTCCTCCATTGCTGTGTTCCGGTAGTCTGAATGCTTGCCATTTGCCAGTGAACGCAAAAATCCTCTATCTTGGCTTCTGCCGTTAAAATATACGCGGTCTGAGAAACAAAAAAAGTTGGACCAATTGTCTTTTGCGGCACCTTTCGGAAGTGTGAGCATGAAACCAATGGCAAGAAGCATCAGCACCGTGGTGCGCTGCTGCCCATCTATCAAATCCAGCCTGTCCCCTTGGCTCACCACTGTTATCATTCCAATATAGTAAGGTTTGTCCTCAGGCTTGGCGAAATGAGTGTGCAGATCGTGCATCAGTTGTTCAACTTCCGGTTCACGCCACGCAAACAGTCTCTGATATAGAGGTATACGAAAAAGTATATTCTTCTTGGCTATTTGCGCTGGTGTTATGCTGTATGATGCGTTACTTGCCATATTCTTCTATGATTTTATTGCGAATAGTGTTGTCTGTTATCTCAGGCAAAATCTTATGCCACATTGCAAAAAGAGATTGATACATTCCGTATTTAACGCCACGGGCTTCGGGAACATCCACCCCGCTACTTATAGGATATTTGTCTTTATGAGTAATCTGATCGTGTTTGGCAAGTGCCTCCGCCAAAAAGAATGTTGGTGAAGATGCCTGATCAATCATCAAAACCAGTTCTGACTCCATTATAAATGTCCTTACACCTGTTCCGTCACTTGCAACTCTACTTGAGTTATAGCGATGCAATGCCATTATTTGAGATATACAGTAAAGGGCTTCTGCCAAGTACTGATTACCAAATTTTAGGTAATAAGCAAACAAAATGGTTTCAATCGCATCTGCGTAATTAAGGTAACTTCCCCATGCAAGGTGGTTTTGGTGCATCTTGACGACAGGATTTTTTAGGAACTCCAAATATCGGTGAATGAATGTTTCTGCATACACAAAAAAGTGTGTGCCGCCTTGTATTTTTTCGTAGAAATCAAATCTTTCACCGAAAGGAGGAATATCTGACATTGTTACGGCCGACTGATATTCCCGTTGAATATAATGAGATTCAGGGTCTTCATAAGACTCGTTTTTTCTCATCCACCGGCGTAGACGGTATATATGAGTACCAAGTGTGCGGTATAGAGCATTCTTCTCCTTGAATATTGGCGGAAGCATAGTCAACTTATTCCACTTAATTGCCATGTGCTCTGCCTGACCATCGTTAGGGATAAAACGCAGATGGTGAGCCTTAAGCAGGTCAAAGTCTGACAATGGAACACCCTTTGAGTTTTGATTAGAAAAGAATGTATAGGCCAAGTCAAGATTTGCTTCATTTACAGTTAATACTGCAAAAGTGATATTGTCAGCCAATCGTTTGACTAATTCAGACACCTTCTTCTCCTTACTAACAAGTTCCTGGACAATATACTTGCAGTTAGCAATATGTTCCTGGGCATCGGTTGACTCGTAGGTTTCATTTAACAATGGCAAATAACCCTCATATCCCATAGCAAGCAACATGATGGAAAGAGTAACGAGACGTTGTTGTCCATCAATTATTCCATAGCTATTTTGATAATCATGGAGTATTACAGTTCCCAAATGAAAAGGCTTCCCTTCTTGTATCTTTGTCAGATTATGCCATAAATCTATGATATTGTAATCTTCCCAACAATATTCACGTTGATAATCCGGAAGAGAAAGATTGTAAGACATTAGCGTTTTGAGACTCATTATCTGAACTGATACATCTTCGGTAGAAGTTCCCATTGGAGAGTATTTTATCTCTTGCTTGGAATATGGAGCATCAAGTCTTACAGATGAGGTGCTTGTCAATATCTCTCGGATATGACAATCAACTAATTCATAAAGTGTTGAAAAGGCATTAATCAAGTCCTCATCCGTCTCTATACTTTCCCTCTTAAGTACGAATGAATCAAAGGGAATAACACCATTTCGCCCTTCACAAACAACATTAGAAACGTCTGCCAACTGATGCATTAGCCGTATTCCGATTTTCTTAAAAAGTGATTTAGACTCATCACTATGTGGCTCAAGGTGGAGTTCAAGGACTCCTTTGCCTCCTGCTTTGTTTGGATTTCTGGGGATTCTATATTCAAAATGTAGCCCCGAAGGATATCCTTCGGGTCGCAACTGAAAGTAATAATGATAATACCAGCTACCCCAGTTCTTCCAATTACACAACTTTACATTGGGATATTTAGCATGTAACAACGCTCTTGTACTATTTAAGTCTGTATAATAAAGACCCATTGTATTTACAATATTTTGGTTTTGCCGGTGACGGTTTCGAAGATGAGGCTTTGGCGATACTGCTTAAGCGTCTCCATCTTTTCCTGGTTTGCCTTGATTAGTGCATCAATCTCCTGCTCCTTCTACCTTAAGAACGAAGCAACTTGCTTTTGCTCATCAATTGGTGGGAATGGCACTTTAATTTGACTAAATTCGTAATGATCAACTTTAAGACGACAAGTATTTACGCGACCGTCACCACATTCAATTGCGTATATTCCTTGCCCGAGTTTGTGATAGACCTCTCTGATAGACGGAATGTTAAGAAGATAGCCATAGTACTCCATATCTACATTAACATCCTTGCCATAGATCACATAGTAAACAGGACTAACAGATCCATAATCGGCTGATTTGCCAACAGCCCCAACGATCATATTAATACTGTTGAGCACTATATCATTAGGATGTGCAAGCTGGTATTGTGTGAAGTCATCCTTAAAACGGTCAAGATTGGTCGTTTTATCAGCGTAGATTTTATTGAGTTTAACTACTTTCATTTTCAATTAATTGGTTATGATGCAAATTTACACAAAAATTCTGGTAATTCTCATAGCGCATCAAGGAATTTTTGAGTCAATCAATGTGAAAATACGCGTTATGTGGATTATTTGTCTTGTGAACATAGAGCCTCGGCAGGAAGGCGTTTTTCTGTGCGAAGTTACTGCGGACGGGAGGAACGTCAAGAAACTGTTCATACTCTACGAAAATCACCTCAGGGTCAGTGGTGCTTACTGGTGTGATATTGACATAGACTTTGAATTTGTCTGCATCAACACCGTCCTTAATCATTTGCTCCCGGAGATCAAATTGAAGCTTCTCCCTTACAAATGAACAAGCTGCTCTCCTTAGCTTGTCGCTTATCTGATTTTTGCTGAGTTTTCCCTCAAAACCAAGAAATTCTCTGGTTATGCCGATGTCAGCATCTTCACTCATCCGCTCTATCCGCTCATTGAGATCTTTATTTTGCCACAAATTCATGTAATTTTTGTGGCAAATCCTAATTTTTCGCTTATTGTTCAAACTTGTCCCCCTTAGTTAAGGGGCTTATTACCAATCTTGTGTGTCATTACCATCAATTGTCTCCGCTTCAAGATCAATTCCAAAGGCATCTTTCAGAATGAGATAGTCAAAGCAGAGTGCCTTCGGGCGGTTGACTTTCTTCTTTACCTGCTGGTCGTTCACAGTCTCGACTGAATAATCAATCTCTCCATTGGGAAGAAGTATTGAAAATCTGTCTTGCTTCAATCCAAGGAAAGAATTGTGGGATTTCAGGTAGGAGATTATGGTGGACCAGTACGACCGCGCGGAAGTCTCATTGTTGTCATCACCGATATGGAACATCGGAGTCATTATGAAATTGGAAACCATTACTGGGTCTTCCTCCTCTATTGCCGGATTTTAGAACTGATTTTGCGGGAAGGTGTTATATTGATATAGTCAGAGATGTATGTATGTTAAAATCAGGAATATATGGACACTGTTGATATCGTTAACATAGGAATAGGATTGGATATAGCCGGACCGGCTATTATGTTGATACTGATAATTGTGGGTGCAGCTAAAGCGTGGCCATATAGAAAGACTGACAAGGAGAGATTTCGTGCCATCTATAAACCATACAAATACTGGGGTTTCGGGATCTGGATTGTATTGAATCTGATTGGTGTCCTATTGATAATGCATGCCTGAAGGTTGATAATGTATGCCTGAATGCTTTGAAGGTAAATACCCTTACGGAGAAGCTGGTCAAGGTAGCAGCCTTTAGTCAGCCATTACGATATATGGTGTAAATTGTCGTAAAGAATAGAGTGGAGGTATGTCTTGAACATATGATGTCTCATGAGCGTTTTAATTAAGGAACGAATAAATGAAAGGTTCTAATAAAGAAGTATTATGGAAACACAATTTGAATTAAAAAATCCATTCCGTTTGGCTGATGCCTTGAACTACATCAAGGGTCAAGTGGAATTCCGTACAATCATGTCATCACACAATGGCTCAGTCGACCTGGTATCTCTTCAGGCCGATTCACATCTTGCCGAGCATCCTGCACCTGAGGATGTTCTGGTATACCTGATTGAAGGGGAGGTCGATTTCCATGTCGACGACCATATCCAGCGTATGGCGCCCGGTGATTCAATGTTGCTGCCTAAAGGTGTGCTGCATTCTGTAAAACCGCTCCGCGATTCTAAGGTGATGTTGATAAAAATCCGTCCGTAACGGTAAGGATACATCCGTAACAGTATGGATTCGTCCGTAACAGTAAGGATCCGTCCTTAACAGTCCGGAAAGTATAGAGAGAATAGTAGCGTCAGGTTACGATTCATCATAATATGAGGAATCGTAACCTGATTTTTTAATTCACTGCATTGACAGGGGCGCCGGCAAGGAAAGCCTTGATATTGTCGGCGGCTATCTTCATGAGCCGTTGACGTGCCTCTACCGTAGCCCATGCTATGTGAGGGGTGATGAAGCAGTTCTTAGCTGTAAGCAACGGATTGCCGGGAAGTGGCGGTTCTGTCGAGAGCACATCCACACCGGCAGCGTGGATACGTCCGGTGTTCAGAGCCTCCGCCACTGCCTCTTCGTCGATAAGGGGTCCGCGACCGGTATTGATAAGTATTGCCGACGGTTTCATCTTTGACAAGGCTGTTTCATCAATCATATGCTGAGTGTCGGGTGTAAGAGGACAGTGCAAGGTCACGATATCGCTCTCGCGGAGAAGCTGTTCAAGATTGGCAGCTTTCGCCATACCCTCCGGCAGAGACTCAGCGCTTTTTGAAGTGAACAGAAGCACTTTCATGCCGAAAGCGCGAGCTATCCGGGCAACAGCCTGTCCGATGTGTCCGAAGCCGACAATGCCGATGGTCATTCCTGCCAGCTCATGTATAGGTGAATCCCAGTAGCAGAAGTCGGGCGATTTGCACCATCTCTGTTCATCCGCGTTCTGAGCCGCGTAATATCCCACACGATTCAAGATATTGAGTATATGCGCGAACACAATCTGTGCCACAGAATCAGTGCTGTAAGAGGGAATATTGGTTACTGTCACTCCTTGGGCTGAAGCCGCCTGAATATCCACAACATTATAGCCTGTAGCCAATACCCCGACATATTTCAAGCGGGGCAGCTGGGCCAGTGTATCGGCTGTAAGTGGCACTTTGTTGGTTAATATAACATCTGCATCAGCAGCGCGTTGGAGAATCTGCTCTGCCGGGGTACGGTCATACACAGTGACGTCACCCAATTCTCTTATGGCCTCCCAGGAGAGGTCGCCCGGATTAAGCCCGTAGCCGTCAAGAACTACTATTTTCATTTTATCTGAGTTTTTGATATAACTTTGCTTCACAACCACAAAATTAATTAATAATGGTAAGACCACCAAATAAACTCAAACAACATCCTAAGCTGATTCATGGTGAGCTGACGGATGGACGCATGAGCCTGGGTGTTTTGTAGTAGAACTGACATAATCACCCATTGAAAATTTATGGTTTAAAAATCTTATTATGTCGATAAATTGTTGTAAATTTGTAATCTGAAACAAAATATCATATATATGGCAAGACCTATTAAAGAAACTCCGGAACTCTACGGTAAGGATGCGGCACGCTTTGAGAAGCTTATTTCGCAGTCGAAACCTGTCTCCAAGGAAGAGAGAGATAGAGCGAGAAAAGCATATGAGGTAATGAAATCCATAAGTAATTTCCAATGGTGACATGGACTTTTCAAGACTCTCACAGATACAACTCTCTTTCGATACAGAAATAAAGCCGTTCAAATGTGCAGAAGATGATTTGAATGGCTTTCTTTTTGATGATGCGAAACATTTTCAAGAAGAATTGATGGCTGTGACTTATCTTATCGAGGATAGGCACCAAGATTTAACTGTGGCTTATTTCAGTCTGTTGGCAGATAAAATCTCATTCAATCCCGAGGAGAAATCGGTATGGAATAAACTCAACCGTAATATCCCTAATTCTAAGCGCAGAAGAAATTATCCTGCTTTAAAAATTGGGAGATTAGCAGTCAATGAGAAATATGCTGGAGCAGGGATTGGCACTTTTGTGCTTGACAGCATCAAGTACGCATTCACATCTGTAAAGCGTTTGGGCTGCCGTTTCCTTACGGTGGATGCCTTAAACTCTGCTACAAGTTTTTATGAGAAAAACGGATTTCAATTCTTTACCGAATTGGATAAAAATGATGAAACTCGTCTAATGTTCTATGATTTAAAGAATTTTATTTCATAGAATAATCCACCGAGATGTTTTACAAATAAAACAGCATGAGCAATCAGAGGATCCAGCGGGGGGATTTGCGGTGGTTGAAGTTGGCCGAGAGCACCGGTGCGAAGGGTGATTGCAGACTGCGGGCATCCTGTGGACAGACTTTCACGCAGGCACAGCATTTGATACACTTCGTCGGGTCGGCCGAATGCGATTCCTCCGTGATGGCTTCTGTGGGACATACGGAATAGCACACGCCACACCCGTCGCACAATTGCAGGTCAACTTCCGGAAGATAGGTGCGGGGTCTCTCAGCCTGTTGCTTCTGATAACCTATCACAAACTCCCTGAAATTCTTTAATGACTCTGCGGGAGAGGGCTCATCTGTCAGCGTCGCGAGATTGACCGGCGCCAACATACCTCCTGATATTTTGGATGCTATCTCCCGGCCGAAGCGTTCGACAGCCTCCATATCGATGGTGTCCGGACGTCCCTGGGCAATCGGATATTCGGAAGTGGAGTAGGAGTGTTCTCCAATAAACGCACCACCTCCGCATACTGTGAACCCCTGGGCGGACATGAATTCTGACACGTCGGTCAGGGCATTCTCAAATGCCCGGTTGCCGTAGACCGCTATCACTATACACTTCGCACCGTTACCTTGCCAGCCTTTGAGACGCTGCTTGAGAAGTGGCGCTATCTTCCCTCCATACACAGGGGCAGCTACGATAACAAGGTCGTCAGCACTGAATGATTTTGGGGCAGCCTCACTCAGGGTGACATCGTGGAAGTCCGGCTTAACTGTGCTGTGAGCCGATATTCCGGTTATGACACCCTTAAGAATCTTGGCTGATGTGCCTGTGGGAGAGAAGGCGAAGGTGGTTATTATCATATGGACGGGGGTTAAATGATTATCAATAAGCGGTTAAATGATTATAAATATAAGATGATGGGGAGGAATCTCCATTTGCTGTTGGTTCAGCATCTGCAAAGGTAATATTATTTTCTGAATAGGCAAAAAATTATGCAGATGGTTGTAAGTATGCGCAGAATGACTTATTTTTGCATTCAAAAATTCTGATTATGGATGTAACGTTATCAAACTACCAGCTATATCTTGAAAATTCCGTCCCGGTGGAGGATCTGCATTTCGAACCGCTTGACAAGACTTATCAGCGGGCCTTCATGATTGTGGTGTCGCTGATTTATCTCGGTCTGATGGCACTCGCTTTATTATTGATGCTATTCGAGATCCCCTGGATTCTGGCGGGGGTGGAGGGGACGCTTCTGTTAGCTTGCGTCATTAATCTGTCGATTCTTCCCAAAGCGTTCCGGTTCAAGGGGTATGCTTTCCGTGAGCACGACATCAGTTACCGCAGGGGGATTATATTTCCGAAGACCACCACGATTCCATACGACCGAATTCAACAGGTAAGCCTAAATCAGAATCCTGTCACGAAATATTTCCATCTCTATTCGGTGGAGGTGGTGAACGGTGCACAGTCGTTGTCGAACCTCACCATACCCGGCATGACGGAGGAGAGGGCGCTGCAGATAAAGAATCTGGTTATAGCTAAAATTCCTGACAATCATGAATAACTTCTCCCGACCCCGGCGGATGAGCGCGAGCGCATTCCTGATTATCTTTATCAAAAATGTAAGGAAACTATTATCGTATGTGATAATTCTTACCTTGATTGAATTGTTCAAATCCAGGAATGTAGGCGACAAGCTGACAAATATTTTATTTATCTTAGGAGGTGAGGTCTTGTTGGCATTGGTACTCTCCCTTCTGACTTACTTCACGCAGAAATTCTCTGTAAAAGATGGCAACCTGATATTCCAGCGCGGTCTGATTGCCCACGACACCGTCACAATCCCCTTGACAAAGATACATGCCCTGCGCACCAACAGTGGCGTGTGGTATCGCATACTCGGTGTACGGGGTATAGCGATTGACACTCTCGCATCACGCTTTGAAGAGATTGAGCTGATACTCGACGAGGCTGACTGGCAGCAGCTAATAAAGGAGATAGAGAGTCAGGAGCGGCCGCCGGTTGAGGCCGATGCCGTAGAGCCGCCACCCTTCAATCCGGAATCAACGGTAAAATTCAGCAACCTCAATCTACTGCGCGATGCTCTCTGCCAGAACCATCTGAAAGGAGCCGCTATACTGTTGGGTTTCCTATGGATGATATATTCGGAGGTCAGCGATGTTATTGATGACGCTGCGGAGAGAATTGCCAATCAGGCTGCCGACTTTTACGAGGAGGCCAATCTATCCGCGCTTGATATAGCCGGATTAGCTGTGGCCGGATATCTGTTTGTATTGCTGTTATGGTTGGGGAAGGCGTTTCTGCTTTATAGCAACATGACCCTGAGTTACAACAACAGGAAGTTGGCGTTCAGCTATGGTCTGGTGTCACGCCGCAGCAGCCGTTTCATTTTCGACAAGGTGTGCACAATATGGGTGAAGCGCAACTTCTTTGAGCGACGTTTCAATCTGAGCACCATTCAACTGTGTCAGGCTCTGAACGCGACAGCGCGTGAGGAGGATGACAATCTGAAGATATATGGGGCTGACCACAGCCGCCTCCTGCTGAGCTGGTGGCTTGGGAAGGGATATGCGGATGCTCCGGATATCATCACCGCAAAGTCGGGACGTGGATTGTATCTGCATTCCGTATTTCCGGGTGTGATAATCTCTGGGGCCGCCACATTGATTCTATGCTATTACCATCAATATCTGTGGACTGTGTTGCCGGGGATATACCTTATAAGTTACCTGTGCAGAGGTGTGGCTACGGTGCGTCACAGCCGTATCACTCTTAAAGAGTCATATCTCATAGTCCATAACGGACGGTTCGCCGACATAAGGAATTATATAAAGTATGCCGACATACAGGTGGTGCAGATAAAGCGCACCCCCTTCACCCGATGGTTTCACCGTGTGGCACTTACCCTATCCACTCCGGGCTCCACTTTCACAGTCAGGAGTCTGAAGTTAGAGGAGGCGACGTTGATTTACGAGCTGCTGCTGACGGCTCGAGCTGCTCAGGGTTGAGCAGCTATCGCTCCTCAACCCCGAGCCTGCGGTCGCGCAGTTTTATATTCTCTTTATTGCCTGAGGATGGGTTCTGGCTCACATATTTCAGAAACTCTATGCGCGAGGTCGGTGTGGGAGTGTCGTTCTCCTCATCATACGACCGCACATCGGCTGATTCCAGAATCCGCAGACCATTGATGAACTGGTCGGCCTTACCCATCTTCTCAAGAAATCTGTATGCCAGGAGGTCAGCCTCGAAAATCTGGTCAGGAGAGAATGGGAATATATATTTCGAAGAAGATACCTTCTCCGCCTTCTCCTGCCGGGCGAGAGCCTCGAAATCCGAGGCATCGAGATACACCACAGGATCACCATATGGATAAGGGGGATAGTACACCGGGTCGGCGGCTGCCGCTGCGGTCACAGCTGCCAGTCCCACACCAATCGCTATGCCGCTCAGAAGATTATCCTTGCGCCGTTGCTTGGCTCCGGCATACAGGGCACGTGTGTGATGCAACAGAGCCCCATGGGCGAACTCATGGGCCACATATCCCATCAGGATATCGCGGTTGATACCCTTCTTGCTGATCAAGGCCGTGGTGAGGCACATGGCGAACCCATCCTCGGTCAATGCAGTGAAGGAGTTGACATCATCGGAATAAACCACATGCAGCGAGCAGTTTACCGGCAGGGCAGATATGCCCATATCCATCAGGAGAGAATCGCAGAAACCTTGCATCCCTCCGATAATCGACTCATCATACTGAGGATGGAAGCGAGGCAGTTCAGAAGTCTTGGCCATGGCCTCCTTCTCGGCGCCACGGTGTTTCTGCATATCCATGTTGAAGCGCAGGAGCTGTTCATTGCCGTAGTAGGCGGCATACCAGAAGGCGGAGAGGGAATCGACGGGGACGGCCTTTGCCTTGTCGGCCACGTCATATCGTTCAATCAGTTTCCTGTAAGTCCTCTCCACATTGCCAGCCTGCAGGGTGAAAGCGCAGAGAAGCGCGATAAGTAACATCGGTTTTCTCATACTGTAAGAATTATGTTTAAGTTTAGTGATGGCCAAAATTAATCATAATTTCAGATAAGTGAAATTATATTATGTTAAAATTAACAAAAATTGCCTCCCCATATTGCAGCAGGTAATTATCAGGATTGAAATGCGGAAGAACCGACAAATTCAATAAAGAGGGAATGCCGAAATTTTTCATAATCTACCTTGAATAAGGGATGCCGAAAATTTTCATATGCCCATTTGCGGAAAACTCAAAATAAATTTTTATTTTTGCAGCAGAAATCTAATACGATCTATATGCAGGCAAAATTACTCTTTCTTTCTTTGGGTTTGTCAGCATCTGCACTCGCGTTATATGCCAACTCTCCTGTTCAGACTTTCCCCGGCGTGAGATGTTCGGAAGTTGATTTATCCACCATTACTTTTGACGGGCGCCCGTTTGATGCGGCGCGTGACCGCCTCGCAATTTACGGCAACGGCTCCATCGTGATAGCCGATGGGCTCAAAGACCCTCTCATAATCTACACAGGTGAGGGTTGCTCGGGCGATTCCCTTCTGCTAAATACCGACATATTATACCGCGGCACGCTGCAGGGCGCCAAGTCATATCTCGAGGAGCGTGAATTGGGTCTCTTCGATAATTCAGTCCGCTCCTTCCGGCTCAAGAACGGATATATGTGCACAATGGCCAATAATCCCGATGGCACCGGATTCTCCAGAGTCTTCATAGCCGACGACGGCGACCTTGTGATTGACAGCATGCCTGAAGGATTGAGCTACGTCTCCTTCATACGGGTATGCCGCCATGACTGGATAGGGAAGAAGGGGGTAAGTGCGGATGGTGAATTGGCCGACCTCTCCCGTTCGAGCTGGTGCTACGACTGGGGCGCGGCAGCCGAAAGCAACATCGACCATGAGTATGTGCCGATGCGCCACAACCGCTGGTGGGACAGCTGGGAGAACATTGGCTCGCGTGTGAACACCACAAGTGTGCTCGGATTCAACGAGCCAGACCATGCCGACCAGTCAGACATGAACACCGACATCGCCATCCAGCTATGGCCTGAGCTTATGAAAACCGGACTCCGTATAGGCTCACCGGCTCCTGACAACATCGACAGCTGGTGGCTGAAGGAATTCCTCGCCAAGGCCGACTCCCTGAATTACAGGGTTGATTTCGTGGCCACACATATGTATTGGAATTCCCAGGACCCCAAATCGCTCGCCGACCGCATTGACCGTCTGTGTGCCGACACCTATGGAGGGAGGCCCATGTGGATAACCGAGATGAACAACGGCGCCAACTGGACCAACGAATGGTGGCCCGACCGTGAGGGGCCGCAACGCGACGCCAACTTCAATATAGTCTACGACAGCATCGGCAATACCATCCCTGTGGTGCGCCCCCATACTGAGGGAAACTCGGCTGTGCAGGTGAAATGGATAAAAGGTATGCTTGAGGCCTTCGACAACAGCCGGTGGCTTGAGCGGCACGCCATCTACAACTGGGTTGAGGATGCGAGGGCATTGTGGCTTGACGGCGCCGATGGTCCGGAACTTACACCTGCCGGAAAAGTATTCGCGGCCTATGACTCGAAGCCGGCGTTCAACCGCGAGGCTGAATACGTACACCGCTGGCGCATCAGTCCGCCGAGGATAGACGAGATTATCAAGTCAGGCCAGAGGGTCAGGGTAAAGTTTTACGACAACAACGGCGAGAACGCACTCGGCTACCGGGCCGAGCGGAGAATCGACAAAGGGGAGTGGAAGGAGTTTGTCTTCCTCAAGGCCTTCGAGGATTATACCCCCGGGAAAGCATGCTATCTTTTCGACCATGAGATGCCGGGAGGCTTCCAGGAATATCGCTTCATCGGTGTGGCCAAAGATGGGAGCGAGTCGATATATTCGCGCGTCACAGGCATACAGGTGCCTTATTCCGGAGTAGGGGAGACTGCCGATGAGAGCGGGCTGCTTGTGAAGGTGGCCGAGGGGGGAATAATAATCCGCGCTGACCGCAACGGATGGCTCCTCATACATGGAGCTGACGGCAGTGTGGTGAGGGAAGTGCTCTATCAACCCGGCGAAAACTATGTCTGTGGCCTTGGGAAAGGTGTATACATAATCGCAGGCAACAAATATATGCTTTAATTATAAACTGCAAGAGTATCAACAGGATACTCTTGCAGTTCCTCCATATCCTGAATGTATCCGTCCGTGCCAAAAGTGTCCTCATCTTGGCTACGTTACTTTTTTGGCAGGATTGGACACCCTCTTTGACCGATTCCTATACTAACTTTGCGGCATCGATTTCAACGGACAATAATTCCAATACATAGAATAAAGCAGACAGAGTAAGTGCGCTTAAGGTAAAAGAGATTGTTTTCAGGGTTCAAAAAAGAGGAATGAATGAGAATCAAATCAATTAATCATATTCAATAACTAACTAACATGAACTTATCCAGATTTCTGAAGAAGATCGGACTTACATTCCTTGTGGGATGTATGGCGTTCGCCGCTGTGTCATGCAGCGAAGATGAGGATGGCCCGGGAGCAGTGGGCAACGGCACCGTGTCAGGTGTTGTCACCGACGAGCAGGCGCGTCCTATAGAGGGTGTGAGTGTGTCAATGCCGGCAAATGGCATACAGACCACTACCAGTGCAACAGGTGAGTACACACTCCCCAATGTGCCCATGACCTCTGGCATAATTCTCTTCGAGCGTGAGGGGTTTGATACACTCGGAGTGACTGTGGTGGCCAAGAAATTCACCGACGCTAAAGCCACTGTTAATGTGGAGATGGTGTATGAAAACGCCGTTATCAAAGGTGTTGTGCTTGATGCCGCCAAGGCCAACGCACCTCTTGCCGGAGCAACTGTGAAGGTGAGTGAGTTCCAGACCACCGAGACAAACGACAAGGGTGAATTTCAACTCCGCAACCTCACACTCAAGGATTACTCAGTTACAGTATCTTATCCCGGCTACAAGGATGTTGTTAAAGCTGTGGGCGCCGACGCGTTCAACGAGGAGGGTGTGGCGACAATAGAGGCTGTGATGGGTGCCGAGGAACTTCTCCGTGGCCTTACAAAATACCAGCTCGCCGAATGCCGCCGCTGGGTCTACAACGAATACCGTGGCGGACGTAACGCCGATGACTATCCTCATTGGGACTGGTCGACCGACAACATGTGTACCCTCGACTTCTCAGGCGATTACGAGGAGCAGAACGAGGGCACCACACTCCGCATCCGCAACTCGGCCGACGACCAGCGCAACAACCCCGTTGATATGGAGGTGTTCGATTCATTCGTATATGGCCGCAAGCTTATCACCGCCGACAATCATCTGATGACAGTGCTGGCACGCACACACAATGCCTCGGCCGATGCCCCCGCTTATTTCGGTATCCAGGTGGTTGACCTCGAGGATGCCGATGCAAAGGCCAACCTTATCGGTGGCGTACGCACTCTGGCTGATGAGAACTACAACATGTTTGAGGCTGACCTCAGTGACTATATCGGCAAAGAGGTAGTGATTGCCGTAGGTACATTCCGCCAGCAGGCAGGCGACTACTGGAAACAGCTCGTTCTGCGCCGGATCGCCTTCACAGCCGAGAGCATTCCCTCGACATGGGCGTGGCTTCCCGGAACCCCCGTGGCCGGTCTTGAGGGCTGGAACATGACAATGGAGATGGTGCGCTCAACAATGCCTAACGACTTCAGCTCATTCACAGGTATAAGCCCCGTGAGCGGCAACCGCGACAATTACTTCGACGCTTACCGCGCATGGCGCGACGTTCACCATGTAGCTTGCGAATGGAGCCTGATGCCCCTCTTCAAGGATCCCGAGGTGTTCCCCTCAGAGGGCTTCCTTCTCAAGACCCGTGGCGACGCGGCAGTGAATACAAAGGTGCCTGAAGCCTATATGTTCTCGAAATTCTCCATCGCCCCCGGCAAGGATAAATTCACATTGAAGACACGTTGCTTCAGCAGTGCCAACGCCACATTCTTCAAGATTACGGCAATCACGATGGACGGCACAGTGAAACATCTCAGCCCTGTAAGCAACACTGCCACAATGGCTGAGGCAGCTGCCGACGGATGCTGGAAATTCATCCACGAGGCCGGTGGCCCCGATGCCCCGAACGCTTACGCAAGCTTCGTATACGACCTCTCTGAATTTGACGGCCAGGATGTTGTGATCACCATCGGTGTATTCAAGGGTGAGAGCAACGGCGACGAGAACAAGCTTCTCTTCTACTCGGTTGACCTGAACTGACACGTAATCTGAAACGGTAATGAGATCAATCAGATTATCAGATAGAAAACTCCACCGCCTCGGTGCATATGCAGCTGTCTGCATATGCACCTTAGGGATGGCGGCCTGCGGCGACAGCAAGGATGAACCCGAAGGGGGCACAGGTGCCGGGTCAGGCGAGACTGTTACAGACCTTTCGGTGGCCAACACCGGACGGGCCATAGAGATTATAGACGCGGCCATAGAGAACTATTTCGAGGGCCAGAGCATGGCGATGTCGCGTTACTACAATCCCTACAACGGTCAGAAATCGGAAGAGCTCGGCAGTGTCTGGATGTACACCTCCTCGATCGAGGCTGTGAATTCAGTGCTTAAGAGTCTCAAGGCCCAGAAAGCGGCCGGCAACAGCTCGCTTTACGACAAACATTTCACCCGATACACCGAACTCCTGTCGCGGCTCGTGGATAACCTCGAGTACTATGCCGGCACATTCACACTCACCTCATACACAGGCACCAACACATGGACTGTCTATGGCGTGAACCGTGGGGCAGGGAAGGGGTCGGCCCAGGTAGAGGGTGTGATGAACGTCTACGACGACCAGATGTGGATTATCCGTGAGCTTCTCGAGGCATACGAGGCCACCGGAACAAAATCATATCTTGAGAAGGCCGAATACCTCGCGGCTTATGTGCTCGACGGCTGGGACTGCACTCTTGACAAGGATGGCAACCAGCACGGGGGGATAACCTGGGGTCCGGGCTACGTCACCAAACATTCATGCTCCAACGGACCGATGGTGGCGCCCCTCGTCAAGTTGGCCGACCTCTATAAAGGGAAGTCAGACGTGATCACCTATGGAATCATCAATGCCGACAACACCCGCGC
>CANPMT010000045.1 GCA_947575235.1 uncultured Porphyromonadaceae bacterium | reverse complement strand
GTATGAACAGCTTCAACCACTATGCCTACGGCTGTGTGTGCGAATGGATGTGGGAAAGCATGGCCGGAATCTCGACCGATGTTTCCAATCCCGGATTCAAGAAGATAATAATGCGCCCCGTGCCTGACAAACGATTAGGATTTGTAAAGGCGAAATATAATTCGGCAGCCGGAGAGATAGAGAGCAACTGGCGGTATGACGGCGATGACTGGATCTGGGAATTCCGTGTACCCGAAGGGGCTGAGGCCGAGGTGACATTGCCCGGAGAGACGCAGTCAAAGATCTACGGCTCAGGGAAGCACAAGATTGTGCACAGGCTGTGACACCGTTTTTGCACAGGTCATGGTGAAGTGTGCCATTAATTAAATAATATTAAAAGATTGGCAGTTAGCTGAGTTATATGAGGTTATTAGGATTAATTTAGTTAAATTTGCATCCGATTTTAACACGACGCGCGAGCGTAAGTTGATATAACCCCTCCATGAAACTGAAACTAAAAAAGATACTGACAATCATAATAATGGCAGCCGGCACCATGACCGTGCAGGCCGAACATACCACCACCACGAAAAGCGTGCATGAGGCGGCTCATAAGGAGCAGTTGGCCAACGCGAAATCACGCATGGACAAAAGTGTTCTGATTGACTTCATCCAGCAGGATGTGGAGCGACGTGAGCATGAGATGTCCGTAGGCGAACAGTTGAGTCTTGAGACCTCGACCATGCTGAACGACCTTCTTTCAGAGGCGCGCAGCCATATGGGAAAACGTTACAGGTCGGGAGCGAAGGGACCTTCGGCATTCGATTGCAGCGGTTTTTCGAGCTACGTCTACCGTCAGTTCGGCTACAATCTCAGCAGTTCCTCACGCGCTCAATATTCCGATGGCGTGGCCGTGGAGAAGAACGACCTTCGTCCCGGCGACCTTGTATTCTTCAAAGGGAGAAACACAAAGGGTGGTATCGGGCATGTCGGTATAGTTGTAAGCGCGGATAATGAGAAGGGTAGCTTCCGGTTTATCCATGCGAGCACCTCACAGGGAATAAAAATCGACGGTTCAGACGGCTACTACGCACGCCGCTACGTCGGAGCCCGCAGGGTAATAACAGACTAAAATCACTTCTTCATATAGGTTAAACAGGGAAGGCGAGGCCAAGAGCCCCGCCTTTTTTATGTTTTATAACATTTCCGGGATAAATATGGGGTAGCAGTCGAACAATTATTATATAGGAGGTGTTAATAATGCGTATGAGTTAGAAAAAAGGATACCCCCGGGCATTCTTTAAACAGAGTTGTTACATCTAATCTATCAGTTATGCATTTTACCCCAAAAGAACAAGACAAGCTCACGTTGCTCATGGTCGGCCTCATTGCAGAGCGCAGGCTGAACAAAGGACTGAAGCTGAATTATCCCGAGGCAGTGGCTTACATCACAAGCGCCGCTCTTGAGGGTGCCCGTGAAGGGAAGACAGTAGAGGAAGTCATGCACGATGCAGCCAATGTGCTCACCAAAGACCAGGTGATGGAGGGCGTGGCCGACATGATAACGCTTCTCCAGGTAGAGGCGGTATTCACCGACGGCAGCCGTCTTGTCAGCATCCACCATCCTATCAAGTAAAAAGTTCCTTAGAATCCACGAAGAGTTCCAAGAAACCTTAGTAGTAAACTAAACAGAAAACACTACCATGTCACAAGATACAAATCAGGCCGCTAAGCCGGCAAATGATACATATACTACTCCTGGTGGGGTGTACAGCGGCAAGCCGGATATCGCCTATCCCGACGTTCCCGGTTTCACTCCCAAAGAGTATGTTCCGGTAGGTGGCGTTATCCTTAAGGATGAGCCTATCGAATATAATGTGAACAGACGTACAGTCAAACTTACAGTAAGAAATACGGGTGACCGTCCTATCCAGATTGGCAGCCATTTCCATTTCTTCGAGGTGAACCGCTACATGGAGTTCGACCGTCCCAAAGCGTTCGGTTATCACCTTAACATTCCCGCCACCACGGCCGTGCGCTTCGAGCCCGGTGAGGAGAAGGAGGTTGAGCTTGTACAGTATGCCGGCAAGTTCAGGGTAATCGGATTCAATGACCTTGTCAATGGCTACACAGGCCGTGAGGATACCCCGACATTCTATCCCAAAAATACTGAAGCCGTGCGCCGCATGAAGGAATACGGATTCAAGAGTGAGCCGGAAGAACAGGCTGAGGCCGAGTTCACCGAAGGAGAAGTTAAATAATAAAGTCCCCGTAAGTTATGGCAACTATTTCAAGAAAAGAATATAACAATCTGTTTGGCCCTACAGTGGGCGACAAGATCCGCCTTGGCAACACCGACCTTTATGTTGAGATTGAGAAAGATCTCAGGGTATACGGTGATGAGGTGGTTTACGGAGGCGGCAAAACCCTTCGTGACGGTATGGGTCTGGCAAATGAATGCACTGAGAAGGCAGGCAGCCTTGACCTTGTGATAACCAACGTTACAATCCTTGATCCGCTGCTCGGCGTAGTCAAAGCCGACGTGGGTGTGAAAGATGGCAAAATTGCCGGCATCGGTAAAGCCGGTAACCCCAATATAATGGAGGGTGTCACCCCTACCTTGGTTACAGGTCCGTCGACCGATGCAATCTCAGGCGAGCATATGATTCTTACAGCCGCCGGCATTGACGGTCATGTTCACTTCTGCTCTCCGCAACAGGCAATCAACTGTCTGTCAAACGGTATCACAACATTGATTGGCGGTGGCGTAGGTCCTACCGACGGCACCAACGGCACCACCATCACCTCAGGCCGCTGGAATATGAAAGAGATGCTCCAGGCTGCCGAGGGATTGCCCATCAACGTAGGTTTCCTTGCAAAAGGTAACTGCTCGAACCTTGAGATTCTGAACGACCAGATCCGCGGCGGTGCCTGCGGCTTCAAGATTCATGAGGACTGGGGTTCCACACCGGCCGCCATACGCAGATGTATGGAGAGCGCCGACCTCTACGACGTGCAGGTAGCCATTCATACAGATACACTCAACGAGAGTGGGTATGTAGAGGATACAATTGCAGCCATCGATGGCCGTACAATCCACACATATCATACAGAGGGTGCCGGCGGCGGTCATGCTCCCGACCTTCTGAAGGTGGCTTCAATGCCGAATGTGCTTCCTTCATCAACCAACCCGACACTTCCGTTCGGTGTCAACTCACAGGCTGAGTTGTTTGATATGATTATGGTATGCCACAACCTTAACCCGACTATCCCTTCAGACGTAGCATTCGCAGAGAGCCGTGTGCGTCCTGAGACACAGTCGGCCGAGAATGTATTCCATGATCTTGGTATCATCTCGATGGTAACATCCGATTCGCAGGCAATGGGCCGTGTAGGAGAGTCATTCATGCGTACATTCCAGATGGCTTCATATATGAAGCAGGCGCGTGGCAAGCTCAAGGAGGATAGCGAGGAGAACGATAACTTCCGTGTGCTCCGTTATCTGGCACAGATAACCCTGAACCCCGCCATCACATATGGTATCAGCGACGTTCTCGGATCAATCGCTCCCGGCAAGATGGCCGACCTGGTGCTCTGGGAACCTGCCTTCTTCGGCACCAAGCCTCAGCTCGTAATCAAGGGTGGTATCATCAACTGGGCAAATATGGGCGACCCCAACTCTTCGCTCGTGACACCGCAGCCTAAGATTATGCGTCCGATGTTCGGCGCCAATGGTAAGACACTGCAGAACACACGTATGTCGTTTGTATCGCAGGCCGCATATGACGAGGGTGTCAAGGAGAAATATGGACTGGAGTCAATCATCTATCCGGTTCACGGCACACGCCAGCTTTCAAAAGCCGACATGGTGCGCAACACCGCCACTCCTCACATCGAGGTGAATCCCGAGACATTCTATGTGACAGTCGACGGATATCTGGCATACGTGGCACCTGCCAAGAAATTGCCTCTGGCCCAGCTTTACTGGTTCAGCTGATTCACCCCGACTAAGTCAACCAATAGTGTGCTTAATTCAGCCACACTTAGAAACTTATAAAAATATGTAACCGGCAGGGAGAGGCGAACTGCCTCTTCCTGCCATTCATTTTTAAATAACTACGCTAACTAATTCTCTAATCAAAATGAAAGTATACAACGAAATATTAGGCAACATGAACCTTTCCGACGAGTGGAAAGAGAAACTGGCGGATGCAGAGATAGATTTTATATTTCTTGACCAGTGGACAGCCCAGAAGTCACGTTTCCTTGGGAAAGGAGTAAGCGGTGAGGAGTATCCGATAGCCCTGGCACGCCATTCACAAATTGTGGATGGAGATGTGATAGACTATGATCCCGAGACAAAGAGGGCAGCCGTGCTCCGCATCGAGCTTAGCCCAGTGCTTGTGATAGATATGAGCGGCCTGGAGGGGAAAGACCAGGACACAATCATAAGAGTGTCAGTTGAGCTGGGACATGCCATCGGCAATCAGCACTGGCCGGCGGTTGTGAAGGGCACGAAGGTGTATGTGCCTCTCACAGTTGATAAGAAAGTTATGCTCTCCGTGATGGAGACACATCATATTGAAGGGATAACATTTGAATTCCAGAAGGGGCTCGACATCATTCCGTATCTCGCTCCTCATGAGATAAGACGTCTTTTCGGTGGGGCCGGCCATGAGAGCCATTCCCATGAGCATGATCACGGCCATATAGTTCACTGCCATGAGCATGATTGCGGGCATGAGCATCACCACCATCATGATGAGGAGGGACATCATCATCACCACCATGATCACGAACATGGCCATCATCACCATCATCATCATCATGACCATGACCATGATCATGGCTGTGAGTGTGAGGAGAAATAAAGTCACTAATATTGAATTGTATGTCAGAAAACGATAAGATGCTCTCTGTGATGCGGCTTCTCCAATTCACAGACTCCACCTTTCCGGTAGGCACATTCTCATTCTCCAACGGTCTTGAGACAGCATCGTTCGAGAATATTGTGACCGATGCCCCGACCCTTGAGGCGTTTGTGCGTTCTCAGGCACGTCAGGCCGCTTTCAGCGACGGCGTGGTGGCCATCCATGTCCACAGGGCATTTCTGAAAGGTGACTACGACCGCGTCGCGGAACTCGACCGTTATCTTCTCATGTTCAAGATGAATGCCGAGGCACGCCTGATGATAAGCCGAATGGGTAAGAAATTGGCCGAGCTCGCCGTGAAGCTTTTCGACACCCCCATGATAGCGCGCTGGCTCAAGGATATAAAGGGGGGTATTGTACCCGGCACATATCCTGTGGCGCAGGGACTGACCTTCGCGGCAGCCGGAGTGGGGGAGAGGGAACTCTTCTGCTCACATCAGTATGGCATTGTCAATATGGTGCTGAGCGCGGCCTTGAGATGCGTTAAGGTGTCGCACTACGACACCCAGTTGATATTGGAGAAATTGGCTGATGAAGTGTCGGCTCTTTACGAGGAGGCCTCGCAGATGATGCCCGAAGACATGAACGCATTCTATCCCGAACTCGACATCCTGGCTTCATTGCATGAGAAAGGAAATATGAGAATGTTCATGAACTAACATGAGCCCAAATACATTATAAAAGCATAGCGATGCCATGAGGTAACCGACTCTTCCCCGGACTCAGGCTTCGGATTTGAATTTACTATAAACTGAAAACAGATATGTCAACATGTAGAATAGGTGTAGGTGGTCCGGTAGGATCCGGCAAGACCGCACTGATAGAGGCAATCACTCCCCGACTTCTTGAACTTGGTCAGAAAGTTCTCATCATCACGAACGATATTGTCACCACAGAGGATGCGAAACACGTGCGCAAGACACTTAAGGGTATCCTGCTCGAAGACCAGATTATCGGTGTGGAGACAGGCGCATGCCCTCACACAGCAGTGAGAGAGGACCCCTCGATGAATATTGCTGCCGTAGAGGAGATGGAGGAGAAATTTCCTGATGCGGATATCGTATTGATCGAGAGCGGCGGTGACAACCTCACCCTCACATTCTCACCCGCACTTGTGGATTTCTTCATTTATGTGATAGATGTGGCCGCTGGCGACAAGATTCCCCGCAAGGATGGTCCCGGCATATCACAGAGCGACATCCTGGTTATAAACAAGACCGACTTAGCTCCCTATGTACATGCCGATCTCAGTGTGATGGATCATGATTCGAAACTCATGCGTCCCGGCAAACCCTTCGTCTTCACCAACTGCATGACGGGGGAGGGTATCAACGAGCTTGTCGATCTTATTTTCAAGATGGCACTCTTTGACAAGGCAGAGAAGAAATAAACAGTAAACGAAAACACTTCCGGTATGATAGAACAGATAAGAGAGAAAACCGTAGCTCCTGACGTCGATTTCTCGAAAGCCAGAGAGATGGGACGTTACCTTACTGAGCCCCCTACAATGTATGTCGGTGCTCCCGGAAAACACGGGTATCTGCGTCTGGGCTTTGAACTTGACAAGGAGGGTAAGAGTATATTGCGCGACCTTGACAGGCGCCACCCGCTCATTGTGCAGCAGGAACTCTATTTCGATGAAGAGATGCCGGAACTGCCTTGTGTGTATATACTCTCATCCGGCGGCCCGAATGTGGATGGCGACCGCTATCAGCAGGATATAACCGTGAAAAAGGATGCTCTTGCCTGGGTTTCGACCGGTGCAGCCACTAAGCTGGCTGAGATGAAATGGAACTACTCAGGACTTGTTCAGAATATCGTGCTGGAGGAGAACGCATATCTTGAGTTCATGCCTGAACCGGTGTATCCCTGCCGTCACACCCGTTTCATCTCCGACACGCGTCTTTGCGTGGATAAGACCGCCACGGTGTTTTATTCGGAGATATTTATGGGAGGCAGAAAATATTTCGGCGAAGGAGAGCTTTTTGAATATGACATCCTGTCGGTATGCAGCCACGGTGAGCGACCCGACGGAGAACAGCTCTTCAGGGAGAAATTCGTGATAGATCCTCAGATAGAGAATCCGCGAAATCTCGGTGTGATGGGTAAGTTTGACGTCTTTGCGAATGTTCTTGTGATGACGCCTCCGGAGAATGCCGACAAGATATATGAACGCACTTCCGCATTTCTTGATAAGGAGAGGATGTTGGCGGCGGGTATAACACGCCTCCCCAACGACGCCGGGCTTCTCTATAAGGTTTTGGGTATGGAGCCGGGCCCGGTAAAGAAACTTGTGAGAGAGTTCTGCAGCACCGTGCGCCAGGTAGTGAAGGGGCATCCTGTGCCTCCTGAATTCCCCTGGAGATAGGAGAGTGTAAAATCCGGACACTCTACCGGTTTGTTAAGGAAAGCCATTGTAATTTTTTGGACAGATAAGATAAATTTGTAGTTTGGAAGGGTAGTCTGACAATATTTCGGTCAGGCTACCTTTTTTACTCTTCAGGTGTTTGTCCGTTGTCCACAACTTCGCGGTAGTCTTGGTCGTCGATGATTTGACGGAGAAGGCTGCGGAAGTTGCCTTGGAAGCCTTCGTTCTGGTTATACTCGCGGTAGAGTGAATCGTCACTGCGACGCATACGGCGCATAACAGTATCAACTATGCGGTTGAAGGCAGCATCGGCCTCGTCACGGTCGGGGTTGCCGACTATTTGAGACTGGTACTGAGGTGTCTCGACAATGGCGCGGGCAACGCGGTACATTTTAACGCGGCGTTCGTCAGCGGGTGCGTCCCATCCGCTGAACCATCGCTCGTTGAAGTTGGCGATGATGGTGTCAAGAACGGAACGTGTGTCATCATCAGTTCCGGCACCTGCCATATTGGGCGAATTTGGGTCAAGCACAGTTCCGGCGGCATCAAGCACAATCTTCTCATTGGAGGCTGTGCGGCGGAGTGCGTAAGTGTTCATGTCGACACTTTCAAGAAGGTCGCTCAAATCATCTCCCGCCACTTTTACTTTCAAGAGGGGAATTAGCTGGCGTAGGAACCAGTATAGCTTTTCCCACTTGATGTTTTCAAACGGCATGATGGCAGCGACACGCGAATAGACCTTGACAAACTGCTTGCACTTGATTTTGAAGTCAGGTTTGCCGTTTTCGTTCCATTCTATTTCATCCTCAAATCGTTCGACACATCGGTCAAGTATCGGTGACAACTCATGAGCTTCCGCTCCATGCTGATATAAGTCGTTGAAGGGGTTGACCTCATCTTCTTCCGTAAATACTCCGGTGTCTAATATCGCAGAACGGAGGTCATGAAGCACATTGATGTTGGTCGGCTCTGAGAGTGAAGTGCAGGTGAAGAATGGGTCGAATGCCGCCTTCATTTCGTCAAGTTTGTTATAGAAGTCAATGACAAATACATCATCGGCTGACTTTCCGAGTTTTGGGGCTGTGCGGTTAAGACGAGAGAGAGCCTGCACCGCAAGCACACCGTCAAGCGGTTTGTCAATATACATAGCCGAGAGTTTCTCTTGGTCGAATCCTGTCAGATACTTGTTTGCCACGACAAGAATATGGTAGTCGCTGCCATCCAATTTCTCCGGAGTCTGAACATCCGGGAACCCGTTTATCCCGGCTTCTGTGTATGCTATGCCGTCCACCGTCTTCTCACCGGAAAAGGCGATTATCGGTTTATATGGCAGATGCTGCTCTGTGATAATCTCACATAGCGCCTTGTAATATCTTATCGCGCATTCAATGTCACGTGTCACAACCATTGACTTGGCCTGACCTTTCAACCTCCTTGCCCGATACACCTTTGCATCGAAATGCGCAAGCATCACCTCTGCTTTCTCGCGTATGGTCTTGGGCTCACGCTCTACTTTTCTGCGAAGTTTCTTCTGGGCCTTGGCCTCGTTGTACTCAGGATTGTCCTCGATTGACTTCGCCAGTTCGTAGTAGCTGGTGTAGGTAGTATAATTGGACAGCACATCAATGATGAAGCCCTCTTCGATGGCTTGTTTCATTGAGTAGAGATGGAATGGCTTGAAACCTCCGTCGGCCTGTTCAATACCGAAACGCTCTAATGTTTCACGTTTAGGTGTAGCGGTGAAAGCGAAGTAAGATGTATTGGGACTCATCTTACGTTCCTCAATCAATTTTGCAATGATTGAATCTGTATCCTCCTGTTCTGAATCGTGGTCACGATATACGGTGGCGTTCAGCTTGTCGGCTGCGATACCGCTTTGACTGCTGTGAGCCTCATCTATGACAACAGCGAAGTTGCGGTCACTCATATCTCCGATTGCACCGCAGATGTAGGGAAACTTCTGGATTGTGGTGATGATGACGCGTTTGCCATCTTCGATGGCTTTCTTCAACTGGCCGCTGCTGTCGGCATGGGCGATAATTTTGTCGCTCTTGGCAAAAGCCCACACGTTGTAGAATATCTGGCTGTCGAGCACCCGGCGGTCGGTCACAATTATGACAGACTGATACAGCTGCTTGTCGAGAGCCTCTGCTCTGACAGCATCCATTGTTGAGGGACAAGCCTTGATAAGTTCGTAGGCCAGCCATGTGATGGAGTTTGACTTGCCGGAACCTGCGGAATGTTGTATCAGATAACGACCTCCCACACCTACACGTGATACTGTTTCAGTCAGTTTGTTGACAACATCGAGTTGATGATAACGGGGGAATATAAGCCCCTTGGCATTCTTCAGAAGATGCGGCACTTTCTTATGCTTCTTCGCTTCGCCATAGTCCATAAGTGCGAAGTTTTGTATTATGTCAGCGAGTGTGTCGGGTGTCAGTATCTTTTCCCAGAAATAGGCAGTCTTATGGCCATCGGGATTTACTGGGTTACCGGCTCCTTGGCCATCCGGCAATCCTTGATTGAAGGGCATGAAGTAGGTCTTAGCGCCTTCAAGACGGGTGGTGAAATATACCTCATCTTTGTCGAGCGTGAAGTGTGCGAGGCAACGACCGAACTTCAGAAGAGTATCTCTTGGATCTCTGTCTTCACGGTATTGCTTTTGCCCGTCATAGCGTGCGGTCTGATATGTCGAAGGATTTTTCAACTCAATGGTGAAGAGTGGCAGACCATTTATGAATATGACCATGTCAATCTCGTTGCCGGGATGATATTTGCTGTAACGCTGCTGGCGGGTAACAGACCATTCGTTGGCCGCATATTGCTGATGGCTCAATTCACTGTCGCTTGAAGATGGACGGCTATAGAACAGTTTCAGCGTTATGTTGTCAATTTCAAGGTCGGTACGCAGTGTGTCGAGAATACCCTTGTTGCTGAGTTTGCGGTCAATCTCTTTCTCAACTAACGCTTTCAAATCGCCACGTCCGCGCCACTGGTCAAGCACATCTTTCTGAGTCTTATTGATGAATGACCAAAGGCGGGTTGTATTGATAGCCCTATCAAAGGGCTTCATCTCGTCGGAATGACCCGGGAGAAAACCATTATTGAAACCGTAGGGCGTAAAAGGTTCCGACACATGGTTTGATTCCCATGCGGTACGTTCTTCCAGAGTCGAGCCGGTAAGACGACGCTCGATTAACTTCTCCAATTCCACTTCAAGCATTGATGTCTGTGTCATATTACTTTTACCTTTCCGGTTACTGCTTCGTTGATAATAATGTTTTTACGCTCTCTAAGCAACTCAATGAGTCGTTTCAGCTGATTGATGGCAGTCTCAATAGAAGACAGCTGATTTTGCATATATGCAAAAATATCCTTTTGTTCTTCTATTGGAGGTAGCACTATCTCAAAATTTTTCAACATCGGTAGTCTCACAGAATCAACCGTGCTTTTTGCTGATAGACCAAGAAAAACCTCTTTGAATTTAGTTTGCATATAAAAATGTAAGAATTGAGGAAAAATCCTTTTTGGGAAATTATGAAGACAATATACTCGTTGATGGCATCCAAATTTTCCTTTTACATAATGGAAAATTCGACCCGCCCCGGCACCGTCACCAGACATGAGAATTGCTTCTGTATCAAAAGTATAATTATTGATTCTTTCTATTTTGGGGGAGCGAACATAGAATGGATATAATCCATCATCCACCCTCATGATTGTGTCTTTGTCTCCTGTCTTAGTGGAACACAAGAATCTCAATCGTTCTATTCCCCAATGGGCGGGGATTAGACCGAGCCATTCTATGCCGGAGTCGCGGAGAGGTGCATTGGGATTGATGCCACGGGTTACAGCTTCGGTAATGATGATTATTCGGCGTTCCTCCAAGGCTGCGATAATTCGCTCCTTGGCATCAATCGCCTTATCAATCTCCGCAGTCGCCTTATCCAAATACTCTACTATCGCCTCCTGCTCTTCTTCTGAGGGCATGATAAAAGGAATTGCTTTAATTGCGTCTGGTTTTAAGTCCCACTGATCCACTCTTATGCCTTTTGAATATTGCATAAAGAATGGAACATAAGCTTTTGATCTCAGCGCAATACTGAAAAATCTACGATTCTTAAAGTGTAAGTGGTATGTAAAATATGCGGGGCTGACTATACCGTTAAAATCTGAAAGTCCATAAGAGCCTTGCCAAGACTTCATCTTGTTAATTACAAAATCTCCGGGAACAATATGTTTATATCCGCTTAAATCCTCAGGTATGACATTGTTATTGTCATCTTCACCCTTTTCACCGCGAGTCACGACACCTCGTTCACGTGTGACGGATAAGAGTTGTGCCTCAGCATGTCCTTTATCTGAAAAAGATTCAAGAACTTGACGCAAAGACGCAATCCGCCAATGGCTCGGAATTCTTCCAATCCATGCGATTCCGCTATCCTTATATTCCGAATATGTAGTCATCACTCTGAGTCGGTTAAGTTATTTTCTTCAACGAGTCGTTGAAGAATTTTATTCTGCGCACGTTCTACCGCCTGCTGAAGTTTCTTTTCAAGCAATTGGCGGTGGGGGAGCTTGGTAAGATAATCGGCAACGCGGATGTTGTTTTCGTGGAGATGCATCAATTCCACATGCTCCTCATTTTTCCCGGCACATAGAATCAATCCGATTGGTTTATTCTCACCTTCAAGCATCTCATGTTTTTCAAGCCAACGAAGATAGAGTTCCATCTGACCTTTGTATGCAGCTTGAAACTTACCTAATTTCAAGTCTATAGCCACCATAGCCCGCAGGCGGCGATTGAAAAACAATAGGTCTATGTAGTAGTCCTCATCATCTACTGATATACGTTTCTGCCTTTCCATGAATGCAAAACCGCTTCCCATTTCGGTGATGAACTTCTGGAGTTCACCGACTATAGCGTCCTCAAGATCCTTTTCGGAAAAGTTACCCTCCAAACCGAGGAAATCGAGAAAGTAAGGGTCATGGAAGGCGAGGTCTGCCGACATTTTGCGTTCATCTTTCAGAAGTTCCAAATCATGGCGTATCACTTCCTCCGGTTGTTTGGCTATTGCCGTGCGTTCATAGAGCATCCCGTCAATCTTGGCTTTGAGTGTCCTTACAGACCATCGCTGGTCGGCTGCCATTGTCAGGTAGAACTGACGCTTCAAATCATCGTCAACCGACAGAACTTGCAGAAAATGAGACCATGACAATTTGGACAACAGTGATGTCCAAATTGAGAAATCAGGAAAAGTCGCCGCAAACTGACGCATACGATTCAGATTTTTTTCTGAAAATTCTCTGCCTCCATACTCTGCCGTTAATTGCTGTGAAATTCCGGCTATTATACGTTTACCATATTCCGCCCGTTCTCCAAACAACACATCGCGGTTTATGCGCTCGCCGATATGCCAATACATAGTGGTGAGCCCGGCATTAACCGCTACTGCGACTTTATTACGACAATCATCTATAAGCTGACGTAGGTCAGACAATATAGTATTTTGTTGATTGGTGTTCTGTATCTGTTCCATAGGTCAGTCAATGTTAAGGAGTGAGGCAAGTAGTTTGCTGCTCTCTTGTTCAAGAGCTACAAGCTCCTGCTGGTTTTCGGCGAGGGTGCGAAGCGGCACAGGTTTGTAGAAATACTTGTTGAAAGATATTTCACAACCTATGAGTGTCTTCGGCAGGTCAATCCAGGCGTCAGTTACGTAAGGCTCTACTTCGCGCTTGAAGTAGTCGAGAACTTTTTCCGATACCGGAATTTCCTCCTTGTCGGAAAGGGATGTGTCACTTTCATAATGGATATATATACCCTTCGCTGAGGGATAGAATCCATAGTAGGGCAAATCCTCAATCTTTACATTGTAGGTTTCGGTAAGGGTCTCAATATCCTTGCTTTTGGCTTTGACCGTTTTGTCAACAACGGGTGCGGCCGCCGGGTCGGTCTCGCTCATGGCACGAGCGATTGTTTTGAGCCCAGCCTTGTCAATCAGCAGGCCTAATTCCGAAATAGCCTTTGAGAGTGTATCGGTAAACACGGCATAATCCATGAATATCTCATGGCCGATTTTATCGGTCAGTTTTATTGCAATTTCTGAAAGAGAACGGCGTGCTTTCCATTTCGTTGGATCGATTAGTTCACGAAGTTTCTTGTCGGTAAGCTTTATGTCGTTGCTCTGGAGATACTCACGAATTTCCATGATATTGTCGTTCAATCCTTCAAACACCCGACTGCCGTAGCTGTCATATAGCCATCCCGAAAGTTCCCGATTGCTCTTGTCAAAGAGCAGTTCCTCTGCATTCTCATAATTCATTTGTGAGCGCAGACGTAGCGGGCGCAGAACAGTGACGCTATAATAGCGAAAGTCATCGTTAGAGAATATCTTGGAGGTCACGGGGAAATCGGGAGTTGCCTCACATTCCATGAAGCTGAGATAGGCTTTAAGGATATGGCCGCGCATTGTACTGGTGATTTCACAATTGCGTTGTCCCTGATTCTTGCGAAGGGGTTCGGATGCTTGCGATGCGTCAATGAGCTGCACCTTACCACGGCGTTCCGGTTGTTTATAGTTTGCAAGTACCCAACAGTAGGTAGATATGCCGGTGTTGTAGAAAATATTGTTTGGCAATTGAATAATTGCGTCAACCATATCATTCTCTACAAGAAAACGACGTATGTTGCTCTCGCCGCTTCCGGCATCGCCGGTGAAAAGAGATGATCCATTGTGGATTGACGCTGCACGCGAGCCTTGCGGTTGAAGCTGTAGCGACTTCATTTTGTCAACCAGTTCCATCATGAAGAGCAACTGCCCATCGCTGACACGCGGTACAGACGCATTTTTTTCAACCTCACCAAGATAATTTGGCAGGCGTACATAGAAACGCTCATCGAGCAGCTTCTTCTCGTCAAACATCTTCTTCTTGTCCTCGCTCCACGATTTACCGTAAGGAGGATTCGTAAGCATGAAGCCGAATTGTTTGCCTGAGCGGGCATCTTCCGGAACAAGGGTGTTGTCAAGGTGGATACCTTCGGGATCAACGCCCTTTATGATAAGGTCTGATTTGCAGATGGCAAATGTTTCCGGGTTGACTTCGTTGCCGTTGAGACGAATTGCGGTAGGATCGACTCCTTGCTTTACGAGATATTCATGCCCTTCTGTAAGCATGCCACCACTACCGCAAGCGGGGTCGTATAGGGTTATGATTTTAGGAAGGTCATCTTTTATTGGTGCGAAAACAAGGTCGCATAGCAAAGCAATCACATCGCGGGGGGTGAAGTGTTCACCGGCCTCCTCATTGTTTTCTTCGTTGAAGCGTCTAAGTAGCTCTTCGAAGATTCCTCCCATGCCGATATTCGTCAGAGCCGGAATGAGTAACCCGTCGGGGTCTTCCTGAGGCTTATCTGTTAGATTCAGGTATGGGTCGGTGATACGCTCAATAATGGAGAGCAACCGGTCACGGTCAGTAAGTTTGCGTGCCTTGGCATAGAAATCGAAGCTCTTCAACACCTCGCCGACATTAGGGCTGAAACCGTTGAGATACTCAACGAAATTGTTGTGAAGAGTATCCTTGTCGCCTGTGGCCTGCGATTTCAATCGGCTGAGGGTCCACTTGCTGGTATTATAATAGTTGTGCCCGGCGGCTTCCATCAAAGCGCCTGTATCTGTGAATTTCTCTCGGGATTGATATGCAAATTCCTCTTCTACAGCTTCCTTGGTCGGTTCAAGCAAAGCGTCAAGACGACGAAGGACCACCATAGGGAGTATGACATCACGATACTGGCCACGCACAAACACGTCGCGCAGCACATCGTCGGCGATGCTCCAAATAAGGCTCACCATCTGAGCATGTGAACTATCTAATGCCATTAATGTCGGTTTAATATTATATTATAGTCAAAAGAAAACTCCACCATAGCATCTGAAGTCCGACCAAAGCCCGTAACGACTACACTGGAGTCCTCAAATGTTGTTCGGCTCTCGCCGGTATGCTTTTGTACTTACATGGTCGATTTCAGATTTATCGTCACTATTAACTGCAAAGTTACTAAAAATATCGCGAGAATATTGCTTTAGGGCATTAAAACTACGATAAGGTGGAGATCTTTCTTAATTTTGTGGCATCTTATTCCGGTTTATGGCAATGTGTGGAATTATTTGCCTTGAAACAATATTATCGGATAAGATAAATTTGTAGTTTGGAAGGGTAGCCTGACAATATTTCGGTCAGGCTACCTTTTTATATATGGGAACATATCATATACAACTTTATTAAAAAATAATAAATGGAAACAGAGAGGAAGATAGAGTATAGCAGTGAATTCGCTGAGCGTGTGCCGCATCACCGCACATTGCTTTTTGAGGCTGTGGTGCGCAACTCCGCTACGTCGACTCGTCAGATGGAGGAGATGGCCGGTATGGCTGAGGAGATAGCGTCGCGTTTTGAGGTGAGCCAGATCAACAGTATCCCGGCTATAGCCGCAACCCGCTCGGCTTACAAGAGATGTGGAAAGGATCCAAACAGATACCGTCCGTCGCAGGAACAGCTGATGAGGAGAATCGTGCGTGGACTCGGACTGTATCATGTCAACACGCTTGTGGATGCCGGGAATATGCTCTCGCTCCAGACTGGGTGCTCAGTGGGTTGTTTTGATGCCGACCGGATTGACGGTCCTGTATTGACGCTCGGAATCGGAAAGGAGGGGGAGCCCTATGAAGGGATTGGAAGAGGTGAACTCAATATCGAGGGTATGCCTGTGTTTCGCGATGCCACCGGAGGGGTGGGTACCCCGACAAGCGATAACGAGAGAACAAAACTGTCGCTTGATACAACCCGTATGTTGGTTACTGTGCATCTGTTTGACGATGCAATCCGTCCGGAGGAGGTTGTGGATAAATTTATCGATATATTCAGACGCTATGGAGAGGCCTCGGAGATACGCCATTCCCTCTATCATGCCTGAACGGAGTTACAATAAAAGCCTGTGAAGATTCTTCACAGGCTTTTATTGTAGGTAGTGATCTGAGTTAAACGCAGATAAGTATCAGCAATTGCGCGATGACTACCCGGAGGAACATCCCGAGGGGATAGACAGTGGCATATGCCACTGCAGCGTTATCTCCCGGAATCGAATCCGAGACGTAGGTCAATGCCATTGGGTTGGCCATGGAGCCGCAGAGCATTCCGCAGCTTCCTGCAAAATCCATCTTGCCGAGCCGCAATGCCACAATTCCCATAATCAACACAGGCAGTACAGTGATTATGAAGCCGAGGCCAACCCAGATAAGACCGTCGCCGGCCATGAGGGTGTCGAAGAATCCACCCCCTGCCTCAAGTCCGAGACATGAGAGATATAGTGACAGCCCTATGCCTCGCAGCATTAGATTGGCCGAGCGAGTGGTGTAGGTCACCATATGGAACTGCGGACCGAACCTTCCTATGAGTATGCCGGCCACAATGGGGCCTCCGGCAAGACCCAGACGGATCGGGGCACTCATGCCCGGCATCAGAATGGGGATTGAGCCAAGGAGCAGTCCCACAAGCATTCCTATAAATATAACCGCCATATTCGGATCCTTGAGAGTGGCTGACTGGTTGCCCAAGACCTTCGCCACATTGTCGATTGATTTCTCTTCGCCCACAACGGTAAGGCGGTCGCCCAATTGAAGCACGAGTTTCGGTGTGGCGAGAAGAGTCACTCCGCTTCGGCTGACACGGCTTATGTTAATGCCGTAACTGTTGCGCAGACGTAGAGAGCCGAGTTTCTTGCCGTTAATCTCCGGACGGGTCACCATGATATGACGCGACACCAATTGTGAGTCGATGGCATTCCAGTCAATCTCCTCGTTGTTCCAGTCCTCATTCTCATGTTCGCCGAAAAGCATTGTCACAACAGGCACATCCTTTTCGGTGGTGGCCACAAGCACACGGTCACCCTCCCGGAGGGTGAGGTCGGATGTAGGTATGGTGACTTTACCATCGCGCCAATGGCGCGAGATCACGAAATGGGCGCCCACAAGGGCAGCCGCCTCCTTGACCGTCTTTCCGAAGAGGGCGGGATTCATAACACGGAAGGCATCAATGTGAGTTTTGTTGGTATCCTCCTGGTCATGGGTCTTGAGATTCGCAGGGCGTGCAATCCATCGGCGAAGGAAGATAATGCCGAGAATCACACCCACCACACCGAGGGGATAGGTGACGGCGCAACTCAAGGCCGTGCCGCTTGCTGTGAGTCCCATCTGGGCCAGTGTCTGCTGGGCGGCCGCGAGTGCCGGAGTGTTGGTGGTGGCGCCGCACAACACGCCCACCATATCGGCGATGGGCATGTTGAATCCGTAGCTGATCAGCACGGCCATGGCTGTGCCGAGGGCTATAACACCCAATCCATACATGTTGAGTTTGACTCCACCTTGTCGGAAAGAGCTGAAGAAGCCCGGGCCTACCTGCAGACCTAATTCATAGACAAAGAGGACCAATCCGAAATTCTGGGCGAAAAGGAGCATATTCTCATCAATCGACAATCCTATGTGGCCGGCGAATATACCGGCGAAGAACACCCAGGTTATGCCGAGTGAAACACCTTTTATTCTGATTTTACTTAGTCCGAGGCCTACTGCTATTATGAGAGCGATTATGATGACCGCTTGCATGGGCGTATGCCTGAACAGAATAGTCTCAATCCAATTCATATCACTATACTTTTAGGGTGGTATCCTTGCAGGGGATAACCGTTATTAGCACAGATTAACGTTTATTTACGAACGAAAGTGCAAAGTTAATCAAATCTCCCCATCTATTCAAATGCAGTGAACCACAAGAGTGCGGGAATGTTTTAATTATAGAGTGTGATATCACCTCTACTGTACTTATAACAAATAAAATTATAAACATTCAGTATTATGGAAGAAAAATCAATTGAAAAATGCAGTGAATGCCAGAAGGCACTGCATCTCGCGTTCGGAATCACTAAGATTGTACTCAAGGCAGCCCTAGTAGCGGCCGCTTTCTGCCTGGTGAAGGAGACTCACCGTGTGCATAAGGCAATCGAGAAGCATCACGAGCACAAGAAACTCTTGTAAATCTCTTCTCAAAAGAGAATACAATAAAAAGAATGGCCACCTCCCCGAAGGGAAGTGGCCATTCCTATATATATGGTCATTAGTAATCGTTGACCTGGATTTCGGCTGATGTGAATCAGATATTCTCGCTGATAGCGGGAGTCTCCTGAGGTTTATTGTCGGCTGTTCCCTCTTTGATGAAGAATACGCAGAGAGCACCGAGAATAATCGATATGCCTGCTATGAACATCATTCTCCACTCCGGAGCCAGTTCACCGGGAACGCTCATTATAGAGAGAATCCAGCCACCTACGAGAGCCGCGATAATCTGCGGCAGGCAGATTGTGCAGTTGAACAAACCGAGGTAAGCACCGATATTGCCGGTCTTGAGAGAGTTTGTGAGAATGGTGAAAGGCCAAGCCAACATAGCTGCCCAACCGCAACCGATGAGGATGAATGCTATGAAGAGCATATACTGGTTGGTGAAGAACGACATCATGATGAAGCCTATACCTGCCAGCACGAGGCTGAGCGAGTAAGAGAATTTGCGGCTTCTGAACTTCGGCAGAAGGATAGCCCATACCACTGAACCGAGAGCCTGCACAGCATAGAGCAGACCAACCCAGTTACCGGCGTCGTTATACTGGGGAGTGGCGGCGTTGAGCACAGTCTTGGTGACGTAAGAACATTGGGCCGATGCGGGAATCTCCTCCGAGGAGGCATCCTCAACCTGAAGCTGACCATTGGCGTCAGTGGCCACGATAGCGGCCTGTGTGAGCTTGAAGCCACCTGAAAGGCGAGAGAGATAATCCTTCACTGTGAGGTCAGAGAAATTCTCAATGGGGGTGCCGTCAACTGAAAGGGAGGTCACACCGCTGACAGGCTCGTTGAATCTCACCTTGGCGATACCCTCGGGGTTGTTGGTGATGTGGTGTGCGTTGACGATAGTGTCATTGCCATTGATCACCACGAGCGATCCGGGATAGAATACGCCACCGGCCTCGACACCCTCGGCGAGCGCCTGTCCATGGCTTACGATAAGCACGGAGTCGCTCACAAGGAGATTTTTCGACTCAAAAATCTTGTCGCCTGCCTTGATACCGATGACACTCTGGGTTGTTGGGGTGTCGAAAGCATTGTGAGCCACGGTGTTGGTGGTATAGGTCCACATGAAGAGGAAGGCGAACCAGCAGAAGAACTGCACCAGACCGACAGTCCAGAAAGTGGAGGGGGCGTTTTTGAGAAGACCAACAAGACCGGGTTTCTTCTCATCAGCAGTCTTCTCGCCACCACCGTTGTATTCATTATAGACCTGCGGTGGCCACTCCTTGATTTTAACAAGAGAATACAACACGCAGAGCAGCAGAATCGCCGCTCCGATATAGAACGACCAGATTACCGTGGGGGGCACAACTCCGTGAGGAGCGAAATTCTTCAGACCGAACCATCCGAGGCAGATAGGGAAAATGAAACCCACCACCGAACCGGCGTTGCAAAGGAAGCTCTGTATGGAATACGCGAGGCCTTTCTGTTTCTCGTTGACCATATCGCCCACCAGCATCTTAAACGGCTGCATGGCCATATTGATTGAGGTGTCGAGCAACATCAGAGCCACAAGACCGAAAAGAATGGCGCTTTCTACAGTAAACTGGAAGCTGCCGGCATTGGGGAGGAGACACATCACGATCACAGCGACGAGGGCGCCGAAGATCAGATAGGGGAGACGTCGGCCGAAGCGGTTCCATGTGCGGTCGCTCATCATTCCGACGATTGGTTGAACAAGTAGTCCCATCAGAGGGGGAAGAATCCAGAAGTAGCTCAGATCATGCGGGTCAGCGCCGATGGTGGTGAAAATGCGGGATACGTTAGCACTTTGCAACGCATAGGCAATCTGCACGCCGAAGAATCCGAAACTTAGGTTCCATAATTTCCAGAATCCTAAATCAGGTTTTGTCTTCATTAGTATGTGATTTATTTAGTTAATTATTTCCTGCTGTGTTAATCTGGCTGTAAAGCCATCTGATTTCATCTGCCCATATTGATTCATCGGGTGTCTCAAGAATCAGGGGTATGTTATCGAGCCTGGGGTCATTCACCAGCCGTGTGAAGAACTCTTTGCCAAGAGTGCCTTCCCCGATGCTGGCATGGCGGTCGATGCGTGAACCTAATTCGCGCTTGTCATCGTTGATATGCATTCCGCGAAGGTAGTTGAATCCGATAATCTCGTCAAACTGCTTCCAGGTCTGCTCATAGCCCTCGGGTGTGGCCAGATCGAATCCTGCGGAATAGGCGTGACAAGTGTCGATGCATACGCCGACACGCGATTTATCATCAACCTTGTCAATGATATAGGCAAGCTGCTCAAAGCTATGTCCGAGATTGGAGCCTTGTCCGGCAACATTTTCAAGCACCGCAGTGACACCCTCGCTCTTCGCCAGAGTAATGTTGAGAGACTCCGCGATGCGGTCAAGACACTCCTGCTCGGAAAGAAGATTCAGATGGGAGCCGGGATGAAAATTGAGCATTGTGAGCCCGAGCTGCTCACAACGTTTCATCTCATCGAGAAAAGATTTTCTCGAGAGGGCAAGTTTCTTTTCATCCGGTGAACCGAGATTGATAAGAAAATTGTCATGCGGCAGGATAACGTCGGGAGTGAACCCCAACTTCCTGCAATTCTCTTTGAACAGCATCGCATCCTCGTCAGATATGGCTTTTGAAACCCATCTGGAGCTGCTGCCGGTAAACAACGCAAAAGCCTTAGCCCCGATTTCAGTTGCTTTCAAGGGGGCTGATGCAACTCCTCCGGCAATGCTTACATGTGCACCTATATATTTCATGTAAGAATATTCAGTTTCGTGATGTATAATATGAATTTTTATGGCATATTTTAGATTGCGGTCAACGCAACCTGAAATATCCTACAAAAGTAAAAAATTTTTTTCATTCTTTCAAAAAAATGGGTTATCTTTGAAACGAAAAAATATTCATGAATGGAAATATCAAAAAACAAGGCATCGGTTTTTGGTTCACTAGGTTCAAAAAAGATGCGTATGAAGCATGGTCTGTTCATTGCCGAGGGTGAGAAATGTATGCTTGATACGTTAGGCGCGTTCGAGCTTGAGAATATAGTTGCCACTGAGGCTTGGCTTGAGAGCCATGCAATGCCCGAGGGGGTGAGAGGCGGTGATGTGCTGACAGCCTCCGGGCAGGTGATGAGGAAGATATCCACTCTCGCCACCCCTCCAGAGGTGCTCGCGGTGTTCCGTCTGCCTGAGGAGGAGAGTGTGCAACCGCTTGATTTAAATAAACTTTACCTTTGCCTGGATGGCATTCAGGATCCGGGCAATTTAGGCACGATAATTCGCACGGCCGACTGGTTCGGGTTTGATGAGATATACGCTTCAAAGGATACAGTAGATCTGTTTAACCCGAAGACTGTGCAGTCTACCATGGGGTCGCTGAAGAGGGTCAGGGTGAGATATGTGGATCTGCCACAGCTTCTGCGTGAGAGCGGGGTGCGCAATATCTACGGCACCCTTCTCGACGGAGAGAATATCTTCACAACCCCCTTGGAATCAAATGGCGTGATTGTGATGGGTAACGAGGGTAACGGTCTGTCGGAGCCGATACGCGCATTGGTGAGCAAGCCATTGCTCATCCCCCCGTATAATGAAGGGAGCCATGCGGAATCGTTGAATGTGGCAATCGCCACAGCTATAACCATAGCGCAGTTCAGACGCTGATATGTAAAAGTGAAAAGGAATTATGGCAAAAGTAAAGACGGTGTATTTCTGCCAGTCGTGCGGACATGAATCGCCGAAATGGTTAGGTAAGTGCCCCTCATGCGGGGAGTGGAACACATTTGTTGAAGAGAAGGTGACTGTGGCGAAGAAGGGCTCCGGCAAGAGCGGACGTCAGCAGGCGCAGCTTCCGGTGAAGCTCTCGGAGATTGTGCCACTTGACGAACCGCGCATACATATGCCCTCGGAGGAGCTCAACCGCGTATTAGGCGGGGGCCTCGTGGCAGGAAGTCTCACACTTATAGGCGGGGAGCCGGGCATAGGTAAGTCAACCCTCCTTCTCCAGAATATACTCTCCATCAGGAACAGGAAGATACTCTACGTGTCGGGCGAGGAGAGCGCCAGCCAGCTCAAACTGCGTGCCGACCGTCTGGGGAAAGTATCTGACAACACATTCATACTCTGCGAGACAAAACTCGACAACATCTTCACCCAGATAGAGAATGTGGAGCCGCAGCTTGTGATTGTGGATTCAATACAGACAATTGCATCCGACCAGGTGGAATCGGCCGCCGGAAGTGTGAGTCAGGTGCGCGAATGCGCGGCCGCTCTTCTGCGCTATGCCAAAGAGAGCAACGTGCCGGTGATATTGGTGGGACACATCAACAAAGATGGTGCCATTGCCGGACCGAAAGTGCTTGAGCACATTGTAGACACAGTGCTCCAGTTCGAGGGTGACCGCCAATACCTCTACAGGATATTGCGCTCGATAAAGAACCGTTTCGGATCAACAAGCGAGATAGGAATCTACGAGATGGTCCGAAACGGACTGAAAGAGGTGAAGAATCCATCGGAGATGCTGCTGTCGGAAAACCGCGACGAGGAGATGAGCGGCATCACGATAGGTGTGACAGTGGAGGGTATACGTCCTTTCATGGTGGAGGTGCAGGCGCTTGTGTCGACAGCGGCCTACGGCACGCCACAGCGTTCGGTGACAGGCTTCGACCAGCGACGCCTCAATATGCTCCTTGCTGTGCTTGAGAAGAGGGCACGTTTCAAATTAGGGCAGAAGGATGTCTTCCTTAATATGGCAGGCGGACTGAAGGTGGCCGACCCCGCGATTGACCTTGCCGTCGTGGCAGCCATAATGTCGTCGAATTTCGATGTGGCTGTCTCGCGTAAGACCACATTCATAGGCGAGGTGGGCCTTTCAGGCGAGATACGCACCGTAACACGTATCGAACAGCGTGTGGCAGAAGTCGAGAAACTCGGTTTTGAGAATGTCGTTATCCCCAAAGGAAATCTCAAGGGTATAAAGGAGAAATTCTCCATCAATATAATAGAGGTGGGTAAAATCGAGGAGTTGCTGAGATTCCTTTTCGAATAAGGAATTAAGGATTGAGGCGAACAGTTGGAGCGGAACATTTGTTATAAAGGGAAATATTCCACTTTTTAACAGATTTTAAATGATTCCGCTATGAAATGCACGACTACCTCAACTGAAAGAATGCGTAATTTGCTTCTTGCCGCAGGATTGATGACCGCAATTCCGGTGCTCCATGCAGAGAGCGCCGGAGACGTGGCCGAATCCCCCTCTCCGGAAAAGGAGAGACTCGAATCAATGATAGAATCCACGCATGTGGTTGTGGCCGGAGGCGGGGAGGCTGAGCCTGATTCTGTGAGACGACTCCTTAATATATTCTATCAGGACCAGTTCAGACATTTCCAGGACCCGCGGGCTCCCTATTTCATGTTCATGAGCAAGGATGGTTCATTGGCATTGGGTGTGGGGGGAGTCATAAAAGCGTCAGGTTATTTTGACTGGAACGGTTCGATACCCGGTTCAGACTTCTCACCTTACAGCATTCCCATACCTAAAGACCCGACTGCGAAACGGAATCTGGCCGCCACAGCCTCCGGGTCAGGGCTATTCTTCACCCTGCTCGGCCATAACACCCTTCTCGGCGATTTCAAAGGGTATATACAAGCCGGCTTTTCAGGATACAACAACCGCGACTTCAAGTTGAAGAAAGCCTATCTCACAATCGGTGACTGGACAGCGGGTCTTGCCACAACCACCTTCGAGGACTGCGACGCCGAGCCACCGACAGTTGACGGAGCCGGAGCCAACGGAATCAACTCCAAGACCAACGTGCTTGTGCGCTACATGCACACCTTCAAGGATGAACACTGGACAGTGGCCGGATCGTTTGAATTTCCGGGCTCAGATATAGATGCCGACGGCGAATACACAAAAGCCTGCAACGATTACATACCCGACATTGCCGCTTTCGCCCAATATCAATGGGCCGGAGGTGACAGTCATGTGCGCCTCTCCGGACTGACAAGGGTATTGACCTACCGCGATCTTCTGAAAGCGCGCAACCATAACATAATGGGATGGGCCGTTCAACTGTCAGGGGTGATAAAGGTGATTCCTCAGCTCACGCTCTACGGCATAGCCTCAGTAGGGCAGGGGCATGAGTCATACACCACCGACCTCGGGAACGACAGCTTCGACCTTGTTCCGGACGAACACGCGAAAGGACGGCTCTACGCACCCACCGCAGTGGGATACGTATTCGGCGCAACCTACTACTTCACGCCGAAGCTCTTCTCAAACATAGTGCTCTCCGAGCAGAGATACTATCCTAAGAACAATCCCGGCGACGGCCAATATAAATATGGACTGTATGGCGCAGCCAACATCTTCTGGGATATAACCCCCCGTCTTGAGGTAGGGCTGGAATACCTGGCCGGAAAGCGGATGGATTTCAACCGCATGCACGGCAATGCCAACCGCCTCATGGCGATGATGCAGCTGAGTTTCTGAGTCGGGAGCCTGAATCCTGACGGCTGGCCGCTTTTGCAGAAGCCGTATTTGGAGATTGGTGAAAATATGTTTAACTTTGCGTCATAAATATCCCCCGGAAAGCGAGGGGGATAACAGACAGAAACAATGAGTATAATAGCAGACTATAAGGATGTGGAGATAGAGCGTGCCGGTAAAAGCGTGCTGAAGGGTGTCTCCTTCACACTCTCCAAAGGTGAGTTCTATTATCTTGTCGGACGTGTCGGGAGCGGCAAGAGCAGTCTGATGAAGACGATGTATGCCGATGTTCCGATACAATCAGGTCAGAAAGCCGAGGTTCTTGATTTCGACCTCCTGACGCTGAAGAAACGCAAGATACCATATCTGAGAAGAAAGATAGGGATAGTGTTCCAGGATTTCCAGTTGCTTCAGGACCGTTCGGTGAGCGGGAATCTGAAATTCGTGTTGCAGGCGACAGGGTGGAAATCGAAAGATGAGATAGAGGAGCGGATAGAGGAGGTTCTGTCGGCCGTAGGTATGGCCAACAAGAGCTACAAGATGCCCCACGAGCTGAGCGGAGGTGAGCAGCAGCGCATCGTAATAGCACGCGCGCTTCTCAACAAGCCCGAGCTGATAATAGCCGATGAGCCCACAGGAAATCTTGACCCACAGACCGGCTATCAGATTGTGACGTTGCTTCATGAGCTGGCCGATGCCGGACATTGTGTCGTGATGGCCACCCACAACCTGCAGTTGGTAGATGATTTCCCGGGCAAAGTGCTACGATGCGAGGGTAAGAAACTGAGTGTGGGGTGATTTAGAAAGTTTTTCGGATTATAAACAAATTTTTCAGAAATAAATAAGAGAAAAATTTCCTTATTTAAATTTTAATGGCTAAATTTGCATCTGCGGAAGCGAATTTAGCCAATCTTATTTATTGGCCGGATTCAGTTTCTCGATGAGCCGGGACCGAAAGTCGGAGGCAAGACCTTAAAATCCAAAATAGAGACAAGATATACAGGATGTTTGAGAGATAGCCAGAGATAGCGTCCGGGTTCAGGAAATGCCGCCTGAATTAATTCTATATCATATCTAAAGCTGTAATAATTTATGGCAACTAACCAAGAAAAATTGTTCGACATGTTCGAGCCCGTCTCAACAGAAGATTGGGTAGCGAAGATCAATGTCGACCTCAAGGGCGCAGACTTCAACAAGAAGCTTGTGTGGCGCACCAACGAGGGATTCAATGTACAGCCGTTCTATCGCAGGAGTGACGTAAAGGAGCTGGCCCACTTGGGCACGCTTCCCGGACTGTGCCCATTTGTGAGAGGCACAAAGTTTTCAAACGACTGGCTTATCCGTCAGCAGATCGAGGGTTGCACCCCCGAGGAGATCAACCGCGAGGCAGTTCATGCCATTGACCGTGGTGTTGATTCAATCGGAGTCAAGCTCGGCCGCGATGTGACTGCCGCTGACCTTGAGGTGATATTTAAGGATATCGACCTGAAAAAGATTGAGGTTAACATCTCATGCTGCATGGGTAAGGCTGTGGAGATCGCACGTATGTTTGTGGATTTCCTCAAGTCGAAAGGTGTTGAGAAGGAGTTCAAGGGCTCAATCGATTTCAACCCCTTCAAGCGCCTTCTCCGTCATGGCATCGAATTCCCGCGCGATATAAAGGATGAGGCTCTCGCCCTCTACGACGCAGTCAAGGAGGTTCCGGGTATGACTTGCTTCGCGGTAGATTCCTACATGCTGAACAATGCCGGTGCCTACATCACCCAGGAGCTTGGCTACGCTCTTGCCTGGGGTGCGGAATGGATGACACTTCTCACAGAGGCCGGTCTTACCCCCTGCGACGTGGCCGCACGCATCAAGTTCAACATGGGCATCTCATCCAACTATTTCATGGAGCTTGCCAAGTTCCGTGCAGGACGTATGCTCTGGGCTGAGATTGTGAAAGCCTATGGCGCGGCAGAGGAGTGCTGCAAGATGAAAGTTCACGCAGTAACCAGCCAGTTCAACCAGACCATCTATGACGCCCACGTAAACCTTCTCAGGTCGATGACCGAGACCATGAGCGCGGCTCTTGCGGGTGTTGATTCAATAGAGACCCTTCCCTTCGACCTTCAGTATAAGAAACCGGATGAGTTCAGCGAGCGCATCGCCCGCAACCAGCAGCTTCTTCTCCGTGAGGAGAGCCATCTTGACAAGGTGGTTGACCCTGCCGGCGGTTCCTATTATATCGAGAATCTCACAGCTTCAATCGCAAAGGTGGCTTGGGAGAACTTCAATAAGGTGGAGGATGCAGGTGGTTTCCTTGCAGAGCTCCGCAAGGGTGAGATACAGAAGAGTGTAAACGAGTCAGGTGTAAAACGTCATGTTGACGTCGCACGTCGCAAAGAGATTCTCCTCGGCACCAACCAGTATCCCAACTTCAACGAGAAGGCACTCGACAAGATTGAGAAGGATGGCTGCGCATGCAAGTGCGGTTGTGGCCAGGAGGTAGAGGATGGCGCCGTTGAGTCGCTCGTGTTCGACCGTGCCGCAAGCCAGTTCGAGCAGCTCCGTCTCGACACCGAGAGAAGCGGCAAGCGTCCCAAAGTGTTCATGCTCACCATCGGCAACCTCGCCATGCGTCTTGCAAGAGCACAGTTCTCAGCCAACTTCTTCGGCTGTGCCGGCTACGAGATAATCGACAACATCGGCTTCAAGACTGTAAAGGAGGGTATTGACGCCGCCATGGAGAAGGGCGCGGACGTAGTTGTGCTCTGCTCAAGCGACGACGAGTATGCTGAATACGCACCCGAGGCTTACAAAGAACTTGGCGGACGTGCCATGTTCGTAGTGGCCGGTGCTCCCGCCTGCATGGAGGATCTCAAGGCCCAGGGCATTGAGGAGTTCATCCATGTGAGAGTAAACGTGCTCGACACCCTTGTAAAGTTTAACGCAAAACTCCTTAACTGAAATGAGACCGAATTTCAAAGACATCAATATTGAGGCAGCAATAGCAGAAAACCATGCTGCGCCGGCCTCCACAAGTAAGGAGACCGAATGGATGACCGCGGAGCTTATCCCGGTGAAACATGTATACACAGAAGCAGATCTCGAGGGTCTGGAGCACCTTGATTATGTATCAGGTCTTCCCCCGTTCCTGCGTGGCCCTTACAGCGCCATGTATCCGCTTCGTCCCTGGACCATCCGCCAGTATGCCGGATTCTCGACAGCTGCCGAGTCGAACGCCTTCTACCGCCGTAACCTGGCTTCAGGCCAGAAGGGTCTTTCAGTAGCGTTCGACCTTCCGACTCACCGTGGCTATGATGCCAACCATGAGCGTGTTGTAGGCGACGTAGGTAAGGCAGGTGTGTCAATCTGCTCGCTTGAGGATATGAAGGTTCTCTTCGACGGTATACCCTTGAACAAGATGTCAGTGTCGATGACAATGAACGGCGCGGTGCTTCCGGTGCTCGCTTTCTACATCAACGCAGGTCTTGAGCAGGGCGCCAAGCTCGACGAGATGGCAGGTACAATCCAGAACGATATCCTCAAGGAGTTCATGGTGCGCAACACCTACATCTATCCGCCGGCATTCTCGATGAAGATCATCGCCGACATCTTCGAGTACACTTCGAAGAACATGCCCAAGTTCAACTCGATCT
>CANPMT010000044.1 GCA_947575235.1 uncultured Porphyromonadaceae bacterium | reverse complement strand
TTATCACGCCGATGGTACTGCGAAAGCGGGAGAGTAGGTAATCGCCGCCTTAAGAGAAGCCTCAGCTAACATAGCTGAGGCTTTTTTTGTTTGTATCATTTTGAATGTCCCGGTGGACGTGCGGGGGTACTCGGTGGACGCGCCACGGCGCGTCCCTACGTTATTTTGTATGTTCCCGATGGACGCGCCACGGCGCGTCCCTACATTATGTATCCTGTGGACGCGCCGCGGCGCGTCCGTACGTGATGCGGTGCGTCCATACATTACGGGGCCCGGTGGGCGGGTGGGGATGCGTGTGGGTGTGTAGGGACGCGCCGCGGCGCGTCCACCGAGTATATGCAAAAAACGCCCCCGGGTGGGGGCGTTTTCTGGAATGCTTTTACGGTAAATCGGGGCGGTTTCACGAATGTTTCTTTCGGTAGGTGGTGGGGGAGTCTTTGGTGTGGTGCTTGAAGTATTTGCCGAAAAATGACTGGTTGGCGAAATTCAAATATAGGGCTATCTCTTGGATGGTCATATCGGTGGTCTTGAGAAGTACCTTCGCCTCCATTATGACGTAATTCTCTATCCAGTCGCCCGCCGTGCGTCCCGAGATCTCTTTAACTACTGACGATAGATGCTTGGGTGTGATGCAGAGCTTCTGGGCGTAATACGCCACCTGACGCTCCTGACGGAAATTCTCGCTTACAGCTAAAAGGAACTTCGCCATGATCTCCTCCTTGCGCGAGCGCTGTGGCTCGATGTCAGAGGCATTGCGCAGGTTGATATCCATCATCTCATACAATGCCGCCTGAAGCATGCATATGACCTTCTGCCGCAGGAATGGTGTGGGGGGCTCGTGAAGTTTCTTACGCAGGAAAGTATAGAAATGCGATATACCCTTGGCCTCATCCTCATGAAGGTCAGTCACCGGCTCCGTGCGGTGATGCAGCAGAAGCGGGAGCACATCCGTAAGCTTGGGAAGGACATCCTCCACAACACGGTTAGAGCAGGCCACGGCCGAACATCTGAAGTCGTCGGAATAGTCGGAGAGATAGACATAGTTTTTCGGCTGGATAACAATCATGGTGTTCTTCCTTATCTCATACTCCCGGAGGTCGATTCCAATTTTACCCGAGCCTTCGGTGCAAAGAGCTATTACCAGAGCATCCACCCTGAGCGGGAACACCTTCTTGTCATCCACCGCCATGGCATGGTCGAACACCACGATATCCATGTTGAGATTCTCCGTATTGATATGCTTGGCTATCTGTTCGAGAGAGACAACGTCACCTTTATTATTTTGAGAGTTCATACGTAATATTCTTATTCAGATGTAGGAGTGTTTCAGATATGTCGCCCCACAGCACGTCCGATAAAAGAGAGATGGTTTCTGACAGTTGTTGCCAGTCCGTAATGTGCGGTCATGATTCTGAAACGTTCGGCGAGCGACTTCAGCTTGTTGCGGTCGGTGGTGCCGTCGGCCAGGTAGTCGATAGCCACCATATTGAGATTGCGGCATCGTCCCGGCGCGCTTTTGCGGAGGCACTTCACCGTCCAGTCATAGTCGGCCGAGAATCGGTAATCCGTATCATAAGCCGGGGCGAGCTGCTTCTTCACCATGAAAGCCTGATGGCACACCAGCATCCCCTTGGCAAACGACTGGGCCGTCAGCACCTCAGGGGCGCTGAGATGCCGCGGGCGCAGCACCTTGCGGTCGGCATCCACAATCACCGTATCGGCATAAATTATGTCGGCCTCCTCCCGTGCGTGGCGGGCATATGCCTCCAGCACGTCAGATGAATGGAAAGCATCGCCGGCATTCAGGAAGAGGAGGTAACGGCCGCGGGCCATCCTCATCCCCTTGTTCATGGCGTCATATAGTCCCCGGTCGCTCTCGCTGAGAATCCTCAGCGCAGGAGTGGCGAGGCTTCGCGCGATCTGGAGGGTATTGTCGGTCGAGGCGCCGTCGATAATGATATGCTCGAAGTCGCGGCACGTCTGCGCGGCCACCGACTTCATTGTCGGTGCGAGCGTCTGCGCGGCGTTGAAAGTGATGGTGATGATTGATATCAAAGGGAGATGAGTCATAGTATGCCACGATGGGGGAAAGCCATCTTACGCAAAGTTAGCAAAAAAGAATCAAGTTTGCAAATTACGGGTGATAGGGTGTCGGAAACGTGTGCAGATGTATAGCCGGGAGGGGTGGGGTTTATTTGAATTGAATCCAAATTAGGGTGGAAAATGCGAAAAGAGTTGTGCAATTGAAACAGATGTCTTAAATTTGCATAGAAAATAACTCTAAAAAAACTCTATAACTAATTTTAAATAACTAAAACTATGGCATACGTAATTGGCGATAACTGCATCGCATGCGGCACTTGCATGTCAGTTTGTCCTGTAGACGCAATTTCAGAAGGTGATATCTATCACATCGATCCCGATACTTGCATCAGCTGCGGTAGCTGCTCTCAGGTTTGTCCTAACGACGCAATCACTGAGGGTTAATCCCGCCCGCGCAGGAAGAACCACGGCCGTCTTAACTTTTTAAGGCGGCCGTAATTTTTTGCCGCCGAGGCAACTTTCGCAACTCGCCTTGCGTTTCATCATTATATATAGTTTTTACTGTCATGGATAGAGTAAAAGTAAAAGTAATCAACAGAAGTCATCATCCGCTTCCCGCCTACGGCACATTCGAGGCCGCCGGCATGGATGTACGCGCATATCTCCCGGAGGGTCCCGTCACCCTGAAACCCCTTCAGCGTGCCCTGATACCCACCGGACTATACATACAGCTGCCGCAGGGCTATGAATGCCAGATCCGTCCACGTTCAGGTCTGGCCCTCAACCACGGAATATCGATAGCCAACACCCCCGGCACAGTCGACGCCGACTATCGCGGCGAGATCGGAATCATACTCATCAATCTCGGTCAGGACGACTTCACCGTCAACGACGGCGAGCGTATCTGCCAGATGGTAATCAAGCAATACTCGCACGTGGAGTGGGAGCCTGTGAAGGAGCTCGACCGCACAAAACGTGAGGATGGAGCTTTCGGACACACCGGAGTATCATGAAAAGACTGCATTCCATATTGCTCGCAGCCCTTGTGATGGTGTCGGCGGCGGCTGTGATAGCCTCGCCCGGTGCCCCGCCCTCCAACGCCAAGCCCTCGGAGCAGCGTCAGAAGGCCCGATATTACTATCTCGAGGCCGCGCGTCAGCAGGCCGAGGGGAGGATGCCTGAGGCGTATGAATATTTCAAGAAAGCGTATCTCACCGACCCCTCGTATGAGGAGGCCGCCTCAGCCTACGGCACCAACCGCCTTATGGTGCAGACCGATTCCATGCAGAGCAGCCGCGAATTGCTGAAGTCGCTCTCCATGATGCGCCCATACGTCGACGCATATCCGGCCGATGTCAACGAGGCCCGCTCATATGCCTATGTGGCCGGACGCCTCGACAGCATATCCGAGACCATCCGCGTATACGAGCGGCTCGATTCGCTGCGCCCCAAGGAGACCCTGCTGCTTCTGCAGCTCGCCGACGCCTACATGACTGACAACCAGCAGGAGAAAGCCCTCCAGACCCTCGACCGCTTCGAGAAGGCCGAGGGGGCCTCACCCCAGCTCTCGTTGAAGAAGATGAGTTTCATGCTGGCCAAGGGTGACACCCTTGCCGCCGTGAAGGAGGCCGATGCCCTGATCGCCACAAATCCGCGTGAGCCATCCTATCTGATATTGAAGGGTAACCTCTATGAGGTGATCGGCAACAACGACTCCACCCTGAGCTGCTATCTGCGTGCCGAGGCACTCGACCCCGAGAAGGGTGACGCCAAGATTGCCCTCGCCAATTTCTACAAGAACACAGGCGACAGCACAGCCTACGACACCAAGGTGTATGAGGCTCTCCTTTCGGAGGATTTCGGCATAGATGAGAAGTTGGGGATGCTGAGCGAGTATCTGCAGACGCTCCTCGACGACAGCAGCGACACATCGCGCGGCGACCATCTCTTCTCAGTGTTGCGCGAGCAATTCCCGCATGAGGCCCAGGTGCTCGACCTCGCGGCGCGTTACAGCGCCGCCAAGGGGGACTTCAAGGATGCCGAGGAACAGATAGGGTATGCCATCGACCAGAACCCCACAAATCTGGAATACTGGGGGCAGCTGATGCGCTATCAGTTGGCCGACAGCCGTCCGGAGGATGCCGTGGCCACCTACAAACGCGCCGTAAGCCATATCGATGCCCCTCCCGGACTTACACTCCTCTATGCCAACGCCGCCTCATTGGCCAAGGATTTCGAGGAGGCCGAGAATGCCTACGCCATTCTGATACATGCCGAGAACCCGACCCTGCCGCTCACCGACCCTGTGACTGACAACGCGCTCCGCACCTCGCTCAGCTACGAGGGGCTGGCACGTCTGAGCTCGCTCTACAATATGCTCGGCGATATGTATTACGCCTCAGGAGATCTTGATAAGACCTACAAGGCTTATGACAACTCCCTCTTCTTCCTGTCGTCGAATCCGCTTACGCTGAACAACTACGCCTATTTCATGGCTGAGAACGGCGGCGACCTCGACCGCGCCCTTGAGATGAGCCGCACGGCGGTTGACCAGGATCCCGAGAATGAGACATATCTCGACACCTTGGCATGGATTCTCTTCAAGAAACGTGACTACAAGGAGGCTCTCGAATATCAGCAGAAGGCGATATCGCTTGCCGAGGCCGCGGGCGACAGCGAGGCTGCCGAGTTCTATCATCATCTCGGTGATATCCTCTTCATGAACAACCAGCCCGAGGAGGCTCTCGCCAACTGGAAGAAGGCCCTTGAACTTGAGCCTGATAATGAACTGCTGAAGAAGAAGGTTGATCATAAGACATTCTTTTACAAATGAAACTAAGAATATTCGTATTTGCATATCTCTTCATCCTGCTGATGGCCCTCGGGGCACCTGTGAAGGCGCAGACCCCTGTGGCCGACGAGGTGAAGAATGTGGTGGTTGACAGCATCACAGCCCGCTGGAACGACTGGGAGACCGCCTCCATCTCAGGGAAGTTCCGCATGGCCGGGCTTCCCCTCTCTCCGAGTGTGAAAATCTATATGGAGCGCGACAGCTCCGTATTTATCTCGCTGCGCGCACCCCTCATGGGTGAGGTGGGCCGAGCCGAGATTACCGACAGCACCATCCTTGTGGTGAACAAGATGAACAAGACCTACGTGGAGGAATCGCTCGACAAGGCCCTGGCCTATTACCCCGGCGGGATCTCCGATATCCAGGATCTTCTCTTGGGACGCATACCCATAGCCGGGTTCGGCACCCTCTCTCACGAGATAGAGAGGGTGGTTGACGTCTACGCCGAGGAGGATGGCACAGCCACCCTCGTGGTGAACGAGGAGGCGGAGATTCCCGGTTTCAACTATGGCTTTGTAATCGACAGCGGTTTCTTTCCGGCTGCCCTTATGGTGATTCCCGAGGCGCATCCCGATGTGGCGGTGACACTCACCTATGAATACTTCGTAAACGGCTACGACCTCACCTTCACCTATCAGTCGGAGAAGAGGAACTACCGTGGCACCCTCGAACTCGACCCTCCCGACTGGACCGGGGGCTCGTTCGACCCGATAAAACTTAATTCAAAATACACCCGTCTCGACTTTGACAAATTCATGAAGTCGTTCTAATCCGCCTTACGGCATCCATACACTGATTCCCTACGGCATCCACAGATGAACAATAACCTATGAAACTGACCTTAAGCAAATCCCTTCTCAGTTGCCTTATGGCGGCTATGATTCTTCCCTCCGTTGCGGTGCCCGTTGCGGAGGCCGCTCCACAGCAGAAGAGCACGACCAAGACCACTGCCAAGAAACGTCCCGGCAAGGCTGCCAAACCGGCCAAAGGTGCGTCGGCGGGGAAGAAGAGCGCGAAACAGGAGACCTCGGCCGACGTGAAGAAGCGCCAGGCCGCCACCCAGAAGGAGATACGCCAGACAGAGGAGCAGATTAGAGAGAATGACCGTTCCATAAAGTTGGGGCTCAATGAACTCGGCAAACTGGAGAGCGACATCAACGTATCGAAAGAGAAGATAGCCTCCACCAACAAACAGATTTCAGCCTTGTCGGGTCAGATTACCGGTCTGGAGGGTAATATCAAGGGTAACGAGAAGGAACTCAGCCGTCTGCGCGACGAATATCTGAAGGCCGTGAGGAAGATGCGCGTGGCGCAGAAGAACCAGTCGGCGCTCGCCTTTATCTTCGCCTCCGAGAATTTCAACCAGGCGTTGCGACGCATGCGCTATCTGAAACAGTTCTCGGCGTGGAAAGACCGCCAGTCGGCCGCCATAGCCGGAAAGACCGCCGAGCTGAAGACCCAGCGCGAGGCGCTGGCCCGCACAAAGGCGCAGCAGGATGAGGCGTTGCGCCGCCAGAAGGCCGAGCAGTCGACCCTCCAGGCGCAGCATACTCGCCAGGATGCCATTGTGGCCGACCTCAAGGTGAACGGCGCCGCCCTCAAGACTCATCTCAGCAAGAAGCAGGCCGAGGCCAACCAGCTCCGCAACCGTATCTCCGACCTTATAGCCCAGGAGGAACGTAAAGCCGCCGAGGAACGCGCCCGCCGCGAGGCGGAGGAGCGTCAGCGCCGCGAGGCGGAGGAACGCGAGCGTCGTGAAGCCGAGGAACGTGCCCGCCGTGAGGCCGAGGAGCGTCAGCGCAGGGAGGTGGCCGAGGCTGCCGCAAAAGCTGCCGCTCAGGAAGCCGAGACCCTGGCAAAGGCTGAGGAGCCGAAGAAAACCGAGACTCCGAAGAAAGCCGAAGCTCCGAAGAGGGTTGAGGAGCCTAAGAGGGAGGTGGCGGCTTCAACAAGCAAGGGCGTAAAGGAGGATAAGGGTGATAATGTGGCTGTGGCGAAGGCCCGCCGACACTCCACCAAGAAAGAGACACCCAAAGAGACCAAGAAGGAGACCAAGAAAGATAGTAAGAAGAAGGGAGCCGATGAACCGAAGCAGACCTTTGCCGATGCGCGCAAGCGAAAACCGCGTGGCACGGCCAATGCCGGGGTTCCCGCCCCGACCAAGGTAGAGACAGCTCCCTCCGCTGCCAAGAGGAGCGCGGCTGCCTCCACCGGAGATTTCGGCAAGATGAAAGGTTCACTTCCGCATCCCGCGTCAGGTTCGTTCAAGGTCACGTCACGTTTCGGACGTCAGTCGTTGCCCGACCTCCCCGACGTGGTCTACGACAATCCCGGCATAGATGCCGAGGTGGGTTCCGGAGCCTCCGCGCTCGCCGTATATCCCGGTAAGGTGTCGGGTGTGTATATGGTGCCCGGCTACAACACGGTGGTTATTGTGAACCATGGGAATTACTACACTGTCTACGGCAATATCTCCGCTCCCGCCGTGAAGGTGGGTGATTCGGTCAAGGCCGGACAGGGACTCGGCGGACTCGCCCCCGACGAGGATGACCGCAATCATAGTTCGATACACTTCGAGGTGTGGCGCAACCGCGAGAAACTGAATCCGCTCGAATGGCTGAGGTAAGTGTCATAGTGCCGGTCTACAACCGGGCGGGGATGGTGACGCGCACCCTCGACAGCATCAAGGGTCAGACGTTCCGTCCGCTCGAATTGGTGGTGGTCGACAACAATTCATCTGACGATACGCCGGAGGTGTTGCGCCGATGGAAAGCTGCCAATGAGACGGCTGATTTCCGTGTAACCGTGGCCACAGAGCCTAAGAGGGGGGCTGCGGCCGCCCGCAACCGGGGCTTCGACCTCTCCACAAGTCCGGTGGTGATCTTTTTTGATTCAGACGATATCATGTATCCCGGCATGGTTGAGGAGGGGATGAGGGTGTTCCATTCGCGTGAGGGTCTGCAGATGGTGCATTGGCATCATGACCGACAGAATGCCGACGGCACTCTGTCGCGGAGTCCGTATGCCGGAGAGGCGCTTCTTGAGCGGCATCTGATACACTCCATACTCTCCACTCCCAATTATCTGGTGAGGCGCGACTACTTCGCGCGGCATGGCCGCTGGAACGAGAGTCTTCTCCAGTGGGATGACTATGAGTTGGGGGTAAGACTTCTTTTAGGATTGGAGAGTAATCCCGGTGGTGTGGCCGGCTTGGCCCGTCCGTTGTACAGGGTGATATTGCATGGCGATTCCATAACAGGAGATGATTTCTCGTCGAAAGTCGGTCGCTGGGAGGGTGTCCTTGATGAGATAGCGCGCGACATACGCGGCAGTTCCGTGGCCGGAAGAGATCGGCTTTTGCGCCACGTCACTTACCGGCGGTATATTCTTGCCGCGCTTTATGCGCGGGAGGGTAGGCCGGAGTTGCTCCGGCCTGGGGAGATAGTGCCGGATGCGCCCTTGTCGCGGTTGCAGAGGGTAGCTTTGATGGTGGCGTATCGTTACACGGCCCGCGGGGGGCGGGGGGCTTATCGGTTGATTGGGTGGATGCTTTGACTTTGTTGACAGGCTGGAAGCCTGTCCTCCTTGCTCCTACTTCTGTTGACAGGCTGGAAGCCTGTCCTCCTTGCTCCGACGCTTTTGACAGGCTTTATTTGCGGAGGACGTGGCGGAGGGAGCGGAGGCTCCAGAGGAGGGTGAGGAGGAGGATCAGGGTCATCGCGGTGTAGGAGTGCCAGGGAGTGGGGAGGAGCGAGGCGGCGAAGACGCCGCCGCCGGCCATGACGGCCACTGCCATGTGGCGGAATGAACGGGTGCTGAAGCCGTAGCCGTAGAGACGCCGGTTGACAACGTAGTAGATCAGGATGCAGAGGAGGTTGTCGGCTACCAGGGCGTAGCCTAGTCCGATCAGTCCGAAGAAGTAGTAGAACCCGCAGCTGAGGGTCAGCGTGAGCAGGTTGCACGTCACACCCTCCATCCAGAAGAAGAGTTTCCTGTTCCCTTTGGCGAATGAGATATAACCCATCGGAACCATCAACGCACGGAAGAGTATGCCGAGTCCCATCCAGCGCATAAGGGGTGTTATCACAAGATATTCCGTGGTGAGAAGGAGTCGGATAAGCACAGGAGCCGTGATAATCAGCAGCCCCACAGCCGGAGCTATGATAAGCGACACAATCTCCGTCTGACGATTGACGAGTTCCCGCATCTCACGGTTGTCGGAGGCCACTTGCGACAGACGGGGGAAGTAGTCCATCGCCATTGCCGTGAACACCAGTCCGGCATATTGGTTGGTGACGGAATTGGCAGCCGAGTAGAAACCCACGGCATCCGTCGAGCCGTGGTTCTTTATGAAGATATTCAGCAGATACTGGCCGAGTGTACCGAGGAGGTCATTGGTCATCAGCAGCAATCCCAACATTATCAGTTTCCTGACAAGCGGCTTATGCTCGCGCCAAACGAATTTAGGCACCGGTTCCTCCAGACTCTTACGCAACGAATATGAATAGAAGATATACATTGCCAAGGCCAAAATCACCATAGCCGGGACAATACCCCTGTTGCCAAAGAGATAATACAGAGGCACGCCGCAGAACAATCCGGTGAGACCACCCACGAGCGATGCTTTGGAGAGGCGTTTCACCTCATGCAGTCCCTGCAGCACGGAGAGTTTGCCGGTGAAGGAGATTGTAAGACCCACGGCTATGCCGACGCCGATGAACTGATAGGTCATCGAGTCGTCGCCAAAGGTTATGCGGCTGAGCCAGGGTGAGAAGAGCACGCAGATCACAGCCCCGAGAATGGCTGTGGCGCGTATCAGTTGCGTGGCGGTAGCCATCACGGCGCGGAAGCGGAGGCGCGGATCGGGAGCCTCCCCGGCATCGGCTGCATCGTCGCTGTCGGCTGCTACCTCCTTCACAATGGCGAGGTTCAGACCTAACGACGCGAAGCGCTGTATGGTGTTGGATGAGGTGGTGAAGAGAGAGGCGATACCCATACCCTCCGGTCCGAGGAACATGGCCACGAACTTACCGCGCAGCAGATTTATAAGAATCTGGAGCACCTGCACACCGCCGAACAGCGAGGTGCCTTTCAGTATGCTGCGGTATGAATTATCTTTCTTCATTCAGTAGCGCGGGCTTATACACACTATAGCTTAGCGCGGGCTTAGACACACTTATAATTCCAATAGTTTGGGGGCGATGATTCTCACGTCGTTATGCTCCTCGACGAGACGGCGACCGTCGGCCCCCATGGCAATCAGAGGGTGAGGATCAAGCGCGAGGGTGCGGAGACGCTCCTTCAGATCCGGGATGAGCGGAGAGAGATGGAAAACCGGTGACTCAGCCTCGGAGAGGTTGACACTGGCCAGGTATTCCGGTTCGGCGCCGCTACCCGCCACTCGACCCATAGCCATAGCCTGCAAGGCGTTGGTGGCCGGGGAATAGCTGTATAGCTGGTCGAGCACCAGATGCGAGTGGCGCATACGGTCGAGGTAATCCTTCAGCGGGAGATTGCGCACGCATTCCACCGCCACCTTATCAGGCATCTCACGCTCCAGCTCCTTCGCCACACCCCACATATAGGCCGTGCCCTTCTGCACCTCCATACCTTGGCGTATGCCGATGAAGATCCTAAGCGGCCCACCCTTTAGCAGGGTGCCGTCGAAGTCGAGGGGGGTATAGTGGAGGGTTTCAAGGTCAACCGGAAGGTTGATAAACTTCAGCTTGTCGCCCAGGAGCGGACGGGCCGCCATGTCATACTCCGGGAGCACCGACACCGCGCCGTCGATATAGTCATAGAGATATTCGCTCCAGCGGCGGTTGACGTCGGCCAGCCATGCGAAGGTATGCGCCGGGTTCATCTCATGATACTCCGTCGGTTTATTCCCCACCCGATACTCCGAGAAGCGGAAAATATCCCCCTGCCAGCACTCCCTGACGAAGTTATACTCGTCGCCGGCCAAAGTGAGGTAGACCGCACCGTTGTTGCGGCGGAGCATATCGAAGAAATACTTTATCTTACCCGGGCGGAGGTCAAGGAAATTCGGATTTATGAGAAACACCTTGTCGTAACCCTTCAGCGTGGGGATGAGGTTGAAGAGGCGGAAGAGGTATTTTACGCCACCTAATTTGCCCGGTTCCCTCCTGACAAAGAAATCAGCCTGAGTGCCCATATATCCGCCACGGTCGGACAGCACATCCACATGATGGCCGAGTCTGCGCAATTCCTTTGCCATGCAGGCATGAAGGTTGGAATAATCACCGACAAAGAGTATTTTCATCTTAGATGCTTTTTTAACTTAAATGCTTTTAAACAATGAACTACGTTTAAACCAGCCGTCGCGCAATCCCTGCAAGGCCGGTTTCAGACAAGAGATGAATCCGGTGGAGGTAGCCTTTGAGACACGCCATGCTTTGAGAGGCACCCTAAGCAGGGATGTGGCAGGATATAGCCGTGTAATCACGGCTCCCTGGGCACGCAACACGGCGGCATCATTGAGCTTGCGGCTCCCCGTGGTGAGTCCGTGATGGCGGCAGATTGTCATAGGGAAGAAGCGACCATTGGCCCCGCTCTGCAGGAGGTCGCACAGCCAGAGGTCCTCCTCACCCGAGGCATACCGGCTGCAGCCCACTCCGAACTGCTCGTTAAAGAGAATCTTGCGCTCGGCTACACTCTCCCGGCGGAAAGCGAGTTCAAACGAGGTGACATAGTAGCCCTTGGGCCATTTAGTGAGAGGGAACGGAATGTCCGGATAAAATTTCTCGAAACCGCCCGAATCAAGGATATATCTGAAAGCGGCAAGGTCGAGATTAGGGTTTTCAGCGAAAGCGGAGATAATACCCTTCAGGCCCTCCTCAAAAAAATCGAGGTCGTCATCAGCAATAAGGCATACCGGTGCTGAGGCCATCCTGAGAAGATGGTTACGGTTGCGCGACAGACCACGGTCGTCATGAAACTCCACCTTGAAATCGGGTCGGCGCAGCTTTTCGGGTAGGGGGATAGGCTCCGGAGCACCCTGGCAAGAAACAAGATATTCCACCCCGTCGATAACGGGGTGGAACATCCTGGCTATTCTAAGCAGTCCCTCCCGGCCGTAAGTGGCTATGAGCACCTGAAGTTTTGACATATGAAAGATGTGCTTCAGGAGGGTATTATCTCTTGCGACGTCTTACCGACTTAGCCGCGCTGCTGTTGCCCTGCGACGAAGATGATGAACTCTTCACCTTCGGGGTCTTGGCCTTGGGCGCGCTCTTCTTCTTGGTAGAGGTCTTCTTCTTAGCGCGGGCCGAGAGTTTCGGTTTCTCCTCCTCGGCCTCCGTCACGGCAGGGGTGTCGTCGGTGACCGGGTCGCCCGTCACGACTGTACGTTCAGGCAATCCCTCCTCGCCGGCCTGAGCCGCCTTGGCGGCAGCCTCCTCCTGCTTCTCACGCATGGCGAGATACTCCTCGCGGCTCGGCACCCAGAGGTTCTTGCCGAAAGAGCGGAGATGATTGTCGATGCTGTCCTGGGCACGTAGACGGTCATCCTCATCGGGGAACATCTGCGCCATGGAAAGATTGCGCAGGTTGCGGGTCTTATAAATCTCGCCGTCATACATGCCGAGATTGAAATAATCGTCGAGCGAATACTGCGGCAGGTTGTTGTCGTCGGTAAGGAAGACATACTGCTGGGCAAGATAGGGGCGAATGGCGTCAAACTTCACCCAGAACATCGGGTAACGGGCGTCGCCGCCGAAATCATTGCTCCGGTTCAGCACCGGGCAGATAGCCTCGACACGGGTCTTCATCTGATTTGAACGGCGGTCGAACTCCCACTTCTCTATGATATAATAATTGAGCACCTGGCCCGTGGGTACGTCAGCCTCCTCGATGGTGAATTTCGGCTTCTTCTCGGTAGAGCCCTTCGCCTCAGTGGCATATATGCCGAAACGCTCCAGCATATCGGCCACATTCACCTTATACTGGTCGGTAAACACCTCGCGGCCATCAAGATACTCATAAGCGGGCACCTTGCCGTCGACAACGAGGCGCAGGATGATGCGGAAAAGGTTCTCCTGGCCGTCGATTATATCCTCCGGGAAATAGAGCGGGGTGTTGGCATCCTTAGTGAGGTCGATCTGCCTGTAGATCTGCCGCATATAAGCCAGGTCGGCGTCATGCGGTTCCTTGGTCTCGAAAAATCCCTGCATACGTTCAGAGATTTTCGGACCCGCCTCAGCGTTCTTCTTGTCTCGTTCGGAGCGTCGGCGCACGCCGCCGGCGTTCTCCACCTGGGCGAGCGCGCTCACGGCTATAACAGCCGCTCCGAGCATGAGTATTATCTTGCGTATATTCATTGTTCTGCTGATTTAACCGTTAATTGAGCGCCACCTCCATGGCCGGGATGTCGCGTGTTATGCCGTCGGGACCCTTCGCCTTGACATTCGATATGAAGAAACTCTTACCCGGCTTGAGGCGTTTGAACTGCTCCTTCTGCCTTGGGGAGAAGGAGGCTCCGTTGCTCACCTCCGGAATGGCGTTGCCCATCGAATCATAGAAAACGGTAGAGAACGACACCACCGAGTAGGATACGTTGAGGAGGTCATCGTCGAGCGCAGCGCCGAGAGTCTCGGCGGCGAGGAGCGCGGCCTTCGAGATCTTCTTGGGTGAGCCCTTGTAATGCACAGTGTTACCCTGCGCGTCCTTCACCGGGATGAAGGGTGTGGGGTCAGGTAGCTTGCGCACCCTGAAAGTCATCGAGCCCATAGGCTGGGTGCGGCCATCCATCTGCGCGGTCACGGAGATCACCGCCTCCGTGCCCACCTGTCCCGAACGGGCCACCCACATATCTCCGTTGCGGGTGAGGGTGCCGTTGGTCATGGTGGCCTGCACGGCATTCATAGGCACACCCGGCACAGATATGCTGATAGGGTTGTCGATTCCGGCATACAGCACATTCATCATAGTGGGTGAGATGGTGGCCATAGGCTCCATCACCGTGTAGGATGATGAGAAGGGGTGTCGGTCAGTCGAGCCGTCGCCACGCGGCACCTCGATATAACCCGAGTACTCATGCTTACCCACGGCACCCGCCGTAATCTCGAGCAGACCGCGGTCGTTACCCAATTTCGAGCCATTCACAAACACCGTCGGGCGCTGGGTGGTGTCGATTGCGGCCAGCACGATATTGGCCGTGTAACGTCCGCCACGCATCACCATGTTGGAGTTCGGAATCACGTAGGCGTTGAGTTCATTCACGCGCACGTCGCCGATATCCACATTCGTGATAAGATTGGCGAGTGCCTCGCTCTCCACCTGGCGTATATCGTTCTGCAGCTTGGTGAGGAGCGTCACCGCCGCCACAGCCGGCATATTGTCAAACATCTTCTCCTCCCACGATGAGGCGCCGATGGTGCCCGGACGGTTCTTCACCTCGGTCGAGAGCATCTCGTCGAGGGCAGCCCGTTTGGTGGAGTCATTTATAATCTCACCGATAAAAGCGCGGTAGGCATCCACGCGCTCGCGCAGCTTGCGGCCACGGTTGGTGGTAGGGTTGAGCATAGTCACCGAAGCCGCCTCCAGATCGTCGAGGTTCACGATGTCGCGGTAGTCACCCTCCGGGCCGTCGGCCTGACGGGCGATGGCCGTTTTCAGCGAGTCGATATTATTGATGAGGAGATTCGAGAGCTCCTGGAGGTCGAGCCCCTTCTCATACCAGGGACCCACCTTCGTGGGGTTCTGCTCATAGAGGTCCTTCAGATAGCGGAACTGCACATCATTCTTGGCCGCCATGGTGAGGTTGGTGCGGTGCAGTCCGTCATGGACCTGGTTGAATCCGTTGAGCACGTCGCTCGACACGTTAAGGGCCAGCATGGCCGTGAGGACGATATACATAAGGTTGATCATCCTCTGTCGGGGCGACATTCTCGCTACGTTGTTTCCTCCTGCCATATGATGGTAAAGTTAAAAGGGAAAAGTATTTATCGGGCGTCGTCGCGGTCGAACGGACTTGACGCTGCCTGCGCGCCCCCCATCATGGGATTGTGCATGTTGATGGTCATGGCCGTTATCATCTTCTCATATACGGCATTGAGCTGCTTCATGTAGCGGGCCATCTTCTCGGTCTCCTCGCAATAGCGTGACGACTCGTTGGCCGACTTCTCATACATGTCGCGGATGTCCTTCATGCTGCGGTTGACGCGGTCGATAGTCTCGATCTGTCCCGACACGCTCTTGAGCTGTATCTCATAGATAGTGTTGAGTCCCTGGATGTTGCGGTTAAGGTCGGCCATCTGCTCCACATATCCCGTGGCGCCGTTCTGCACGGCACCCTGGTTTTCGGTTATGGCGCGGTAAGACTGCAGCAGTGTGGAGCTTACCTCATTGAGAGCGCGGGTTGTCTCCTGCAGCTGAGCCATCTGGTCGGAGATGGCGTGCATATTGTCGAGGTAATTGCGGGTCACTTCCTGCATCTCAGCGAGGACGTCAGTGCCCACCGATTGCGTCGGCATCGAGCCTGTGGCGGCTGCGCCTCCGGGCGGGATTACCACGTCGCCCGAGGGGATCTCGCCGTTGATCACCACACCGCCACCCGAAGAGAAATCGGGGCGGTCGTCAGGATTTTTCGAGTCGAGCACCGGGAAGACATCCTCCCAGGCATACTCCTTGGCGGGGCGGTCGAAAGCCGTGAGAATAAACATAGCGATCTCAGTGCCCATACCGATACAGAGCAGCGTGCTGCCGCCCGGGAGGTGGAGGATCTTGAAGAGGGCTCCCCAGATCACGATAGCCGCGCCTATTGAATAGGCGAAATTGAAGAAACGCTGTCCCTTCTCGCCATGCAGGAAGCGTTCGATTCCGTTGGCGTATTTTCTAATCTTTACCATCTTCTTGATTATTTCTGTTTCTTTTGTGTCCCTTTGGCGAACCCTATCTGCGAGCGGACATTCCGGAATCCGATATAGGAACGCTGTTCATTCTGATACTCCCATGTGCGGAGGTCGCTCCGCAGGTTATGCGCCACATCCTTCCATGAGCCTCCGCGCACAATCTTGCGCTTCATCTGGTAGGGATCCTCCTTGGCCGCGTCATAGCGGTATTCCGGGTTGAGGTCGGATGTCAGCTTGTTGATGCTCTCCGTATAAGCCGTCGAGGTCCATTCCGACACGTTTCCGGCCATGTCATAGAGGCCGAAATCGTTAGGTGCGAAAGTACCCACGGCCGAGGTTATCACATGTCCGTCGCGCACATAGTCGCCATCCATCGGTTTGAAGTTGGCATAGAAGCATCCGCGCTCGTCATATGGCAGAGTCTCCTCCCAGGGGTAAGAGCTTTCCGAATTACCCGCGCGGGCGGCAAACTCCCACTCAGCCTCCGTGGGGAGGCGGTAAGGCTCGATATAGATGCCGTCGCGGCCAAGGGCGCGTCGCAGGTAATCGGTGCGCCAGTTGGAGAAAGCGTTGGCCTGTTCCCAGCTCACCCCCACCACCGGATAATTGTTATATCCGGCATGGGCGAAATACATACGGGTGTACGGCTCATTGTAGGCATTCTCGAAGTCATTGATCCAGCAGGTCGTGTCGGGATAGACGTTGACGATATACGTGTTGAGGAAGTCATAGTCGCCCGTGAGTGGACGGCTCACTGTCTCGCGCACGATCACGCCGTCATCGTTGATATATGCCGTATCCTTCGAGATGATTGGGAGGTCGGTCGGCACCGGTCGGTCGGTGTTATACTCACGCGTGGCCGGGTCGAGGCGGTTCTTACGCTGCGCGGCAGCCGTGTGGTTATAGATCTCGTAACGGTAGTTGAGCTGTGTGGGGTCGAGCTCGCGCCGGCCCGTGATCGGGTTAGTGCGGTAGACGCTCTCGATTGCCCTCTGCTCATCCTCGTTGGGGTTGCGCCAGGGAATTGCCTTGTTCCAGTTGAGGTAAGGTGTGATAGGGTTACCCTCCTTATCCTCCTCAATCTTGAAAGCCTCGTTTCCGCCATAGGCGGGGTCGGCGAGACGCTCGCGAATAATAGAGTCGCGCACCCAGAATACAAACTGCTTGTATTTTGAATTGGTGATTTCAGTCTCGTCCATCCAGAAGGCGTCGACCGACACCCCCCTCGGGTCACCCTTTATGCCCCAGATGGAGTCATCCTTAGCCGGGCCCATGGCATAAGCGCCACGGTCGACGAGGACCATGCCGTAAGGGGTAGGCTCAGCCCAGGCCGAGCCGCCCACTCCGGTGACTTCGCCACCGGCCGATGAGCCTTTACCCGCGAAGCAGGAGGCCATGGTGAGTGCGAGAAGAGGGGCTGCGGCAAACGGTGCGAGGCGGGAAGCCGTGAAACGTTTTCCGGTTATGAATCTCTTTATTGTTGTTCTCATCATCTTCATTATCGCTACATTATCCGAATGGAACGGTGTTTATTCTTGTTTTTGCCCGAAAGGTCGATCTTGAGCCGGTAGCCGGCTACGAGTTCATGGCTTCCTGAAGAGGCTTTTGATATTGCCGAGAGGGGATAGTCGTAGGCATATCCGAGGAAGAAATTCTTATATTCCGCCCCGATCATGAGCGACAGAGCGTCGTTCCATCGGTAGCCGAGGCCGAAAGTAATGAATTTGTTGTAGGTCGCGCGCATCGTCAGGTCAGCTGAAAAATTACTGAAATCAGTAGCAATCAGCAAGGAGGGCTGCAATTCAAATAACGTGTTTTGCAGCGGTATATTGCTACCTCCGTCAAAATATAAGACCCTCGGGAGCTCCGACTCATATTCCTGGGTCTCGGTTGATTCGCTCCCCTCGATGCTCATGTTGACCTTCGGGGCGGTGAGATGGGCGCCCGACAGGCCGGCCCAGAACCACTTGTGGGTATAGGTTACCCCCAGACCGATGTCGACCGAATTTCCGGTGAGGTCCTGCGTCGGTATGGCCGGGTCGTTACCCTGATGAAAGTCGTCCTGATCGGGGATATACACGTCAGAGCCCTTGAATTTGGTGTTGAAATACCCCACCTGCACGCCTATGCCCAACTGGCCGCCGAAGAGCTTCAGCTTATAGCTTCCCTGGGCCGATATGAGGAGGTTGGAGAATAGTCCGAGGCTCTCCTGCGACATCGTGACGCCCGCTCCGATACGCTTGTTGAACACCTTGAAAGGCATATCACCCGTGGCTACGAAACTCTTCGGAGCGTTTGCTATCCCGATCCACTGCAGGCGCGCACCGCCGCGTATGCGGAGGAAGTCGGTGTCGCCCGTGGCAGCCGGATTTATAAGGGTAGGCATGGCCCAATACTGCGTGAACAGCGGGTCATTCTGCCCCATGGCCCTCCCGCAGAAGAGGGATAAGACCATTACGGCAAACGCTATGTAGATCCGGAATTTCATTCGTCAGGCTGTGTGTATGTATATTGTTGCTATTCAAAGTAAAAACTCAGCACCACCATATTCGACTTCACCTTGCTCAGCGACTGGGTCATCACCATGGTCTGCGGTGCATCGGTAAGGTCGGGGCGGTCATGCTTCAGGATGTCGGTAAGACCGAAACAGAACTTTATCTCAGGGTTCAGTTTGAAGAAGGGGAGGTAGAAGTCAACCCCCATACCCACGGTGAGGTAGAAATCGGTCGAGTTGAACATCAGGGCCTCCGAGCGTTTCTTGCTCACGTCGAGTGTGGCCATTGCGCCGAGAGTGGCGTAGGGGCGAACGTTGTTGAGACGGTCGCCCGAGATCTTGAGGTCGACGGGCACCACCACATACGAGCTCTTGATATCCTGATGCTCGCGGACGTCGCTGTTAGCCTCGCGCATCACCACATTCTTGCTGCCGAAATACATACCCGGCGAGAAACGCAGGTTGAAATACTTATGCAGGCGGAGGTCGGCCAGCACCGTGACGCAGAAACCCGGGGCGAAGTCAGGCACTTCGGCCACCCATCTCTCCCCCTCCGGGGTAGTGAACCCGTTGTGGGTGAAAGAGAGGTCCTGCACATGAGTGCCGACAGAGAACCCGAGGTGCCAACGCTTGAGGTCGGCATACTGCCGGTTGAGCACCTTGTCGCCCGGTTTGGCGCAAGCCGGTATGCTCCACCCGAAAAGTAGAGTGAAGGACACGACCGCAAAAAATAAGCTACGGACGAGGGAACCTGGAACATTATTCTGAGAAAATCGGTTCATTGTAAAGATAACGCGAATAAAAGCGGCATTATTGCGTTATAGGCTAAAAGGGAAAAAGCTAAAAAAATGTAAAGAAAGGCAATGGATTGGACCCGACTCATAAATGACAAGCGGCTTGGGATGGAAGCCTTCCACGACCCAAGGCAACATATACGCAGCGACTTTCAGCGCGATTACGACCGTCTGATCTTCTCCTCCCCCTTCAGGAGGATGCAGAACAAGACGCAGGTGTTTCCGTTGCCAGGGAGCATCTTCGTGCATAACCGTCTCACCCACAGTCTTGAGGTGTCGTCGGTGGGGAGGTCGATGGCCCGCGAGGTGCTGTTGCGCATGACGCCCGGGCGCGAAGGCTCCGCTGCGCTGGAGGCGCTGCAGAACATGCCCGACATAGTGGCCACCGCCTGTCTGGCCCACGACTTAGGTAATCCCCCCTTCGGGCATTCAGGCGAGAAGACCATCGCCACATGGTTTACCGAAGGTGGCGGGGAGTCGCTTCGCGACATGGTGACGCCCCGTCAGTGGAGCGACTTCACACGGTTTGAGGGTAACGCCAACTCCTTCCGGCTGCTCACCCACCGGTTTGTGGGGCGTCGCGAGGGTGGTTTCGCCATGACCTACAGCACCTTGGCCTCCATAGTGAAATATCCCTGGACGTCGCTCCACGCCGGGAGCAAAGGTAAGTTCGGCTTTTTCGAATCGGAGGAGGAGGCTTACCGCCGCGTCGCGGCCGAGTTGGGGATACCCGAGAAAGAGCCCGGGGTTTTCGCCCGTCATCCCTTTGTGTATCTTATGGAAGCCTCAGACGATATCTGCTACCAGATTATGGATATCGAGGATTCGCACCGTCTCGGCATACTCTCGACCGACGAGGTGAAGAGTCTGCTTCTCGACTTCTTCGAACCCGCCGACCGCAGCCGCATGGAGCGAGCCATGAATCATCTTGACGACCCCAACGAGCAGGTGGGCTACCTGCGGTCGAACACCATCGGGGCGATGGTGGGTGAATGTGCCGGGGCCTTCATCCGCAATGAGGAGCAACTCCTTGAGGGTGAGATGACAGAACCCCTGATACGTCTTATGGAGCCACGCCTGAGCGAGGCTTACCGCCGCTGTTCGGAGGTGGCCTGGAACCGTATCTACAACGCCTCAGATGTGGTGGATGTGGATATAGCCGGCAACCGCATACTCACCTATCTGATGGATGTGCTGATGGATGCCGTGCTGCATCCCGAGAAGAACGCCTCACGTCTGCTGCTTATGAAGATGCCCCGCCAGTATGACATCAACGCGGCCGGGGTGTATGAGCGTGTGCAGAGTGTGCTCGACCATGTGTCGGGGATGACCGACGTATACGCGCTCGACCTCTTCCGCAAACTGAACGGACACTCCCTTCCGGCTGTTTAGTATATTATATGGATATGAAGAAGATAGTTACTATATTGTTTTTGGTGGCGGCTGTGGCCATGGGCTTCGCCCGCGATTACACCCCCGCAGAGGTGACCAACCCCAACGTGGCCGACAGGCGCGTCTACGTGGCCGACCCCGGGAATCTCCTCGACCCCGCTACGAAAGCGCGGGTAAATTCCACACTCTACTCACTCCGACAGCAGACCACCGCCGAGGTGGCTGTGGCTGTGGTACCCTCAATCGGGGATATGCCGATAGAGGATTTCTCCGAGAAACTCTTCACCTCCTGGGGGTTGGGCAAGGAGGATAAGGATAACGGTGTGCTGATTGTGATAGCCCCCGAGCAGCGTAGGGCGCGCATACAGACCGGTTACGGTGCCGAGGGGGTACTCCCCGACATATCCTGCAAACGTATAATAGATAGCGCGATAGTCCCCAATATGAAGAACGGCGACCTTGACGCGGCTGTCGAGGCGTCGGCCTCCGCCGTGGCCTCCGCCATGAGCGACCCCGCTGTGGCCGAGGAGCTGCGCAGTGCCAACAAAGAGGCATGGGATGAGGCAACGTCACCCGTGACGGGTGACGATATCCGCACCTTCGTGACCTGGGTGGTGGTGATTCTCTTCCTCTTCGCGTTGGGAATGTTCGGCTACGACCTCTACAACACCCGCGGGAAAGACCGCTATCGCCAGGCCATGACATGGCACAACCACAGGAAAGCCTACTGGATATTGGCGCTCTGTTCATGCGGACTCGGTATTATTCCGGCTCTCTTGGCCGAATGGCGTTACCACCGCACGCGCAACAAACCGATAAAATGCTCATACTGCGGCACAAAGATGAAGAAACTGAGCGAGAAGGATGACAACGCCTATCTCACCCCCGCCCAGGATTTCGAGGAACAGCTCAATACGGTGGACTACGACGTGTGGAAATGCCCGGAATGCGGGTCGGTGGAGCGTTATCCATTCAAGATAAGTCAGACGAAATACAGCGAATGCCCGAAGTGCCACACCGTGGCCATGTGTCTTGTTCAGGACCATACGCTGATACCCGCCACTACCCGCCGCACGGGTGAGGGTGAACGGGTGTATGAATGCCAGTTCTGCCATCATCAGAACCGTACGCGCTACCGCATACCCAAGCGCGATGACGGAGCCGCAGCTGCGGCCATAGCCGGAGGCATACTCGGTGCGGCGGCCTCCTCACGACGGGGTGGCGGCGGCTTCGGCGGCGGTGGCGGTTTCGGCGGTGGCTTCGGAGGCGGCAGCACAGGTGGCGGCGGAGCCAGCGGCGGCTGGTGATTAAATAGTGGAACAGGATAGATACAGATATGGTCAATACTTTGCCAATCTGAGGATTGAATCCTGATAAGGGAACTGGATACGGAGGAGATTCTCCCCCTCGCGCTGTGCGCGTATATCCTTCTGCATGGGTCGGCCCGACGGGTCGACCCATGTTGTGTCATACACCCCGTCGAATGGGGTAGGGTAGAGGTAGCCCTTCACCATACCCGGACGCCACGCCGTGGCGTTGACTGTGGCTCCCGAGAGGTATATAATCAGGTAACGGTCGTTATCCTTCACGATAGCCATGCGGTAATCGCCACCCATCCTCAGCAGCGACTCGTCGAGGGCGCGGTCATATACCATCCAATACCCCTCAGGGAAGGGTGGTTGACTCTCAAAATACTCATTCAGAAGTGGTTCGGTCCATACGGTAGACTGTATCCCGGTGCCGTCGGGAGCGGGTGCGGCCAACGCTTCCCCCCTCCGGCGCAGAGCCACGTCAGAGACCACTATAGAGGTGCCCGGGGCGGCCGCGAACCCGAATTTATTGACAGATATGCTTCCGGTTGTCGACAAATTGTAGATAACTTCCCCATTCGCTTGAAATTCAATATCGTTATCTCCGGAAGTTATCTTCAGGTAGAAAGATTTGGCCCAAGGGATAGTGGTTCCGTTCACGCCATCTACGGTGAACTCTATCCTCGGTTCGGAGCTGACACCGTCGCTGACCTCTGTCGGCTTGGCGGTGACCCATATGCGGCGGGCGTTCGGCGGGTCATTCCCGGGGGCGGAGTCAATAAAGAAGCCCCAGGCGGAGGGCCTGCGGCTTTGGTCGTCAACGCGGAAATGTAATTCGAAATTATGTTGGGGGGAGTCGAGTGTGCAGCTGTCGATCAGCGGATTGGAGGCGCTCTTAGGATTATCGAGCACAATCCCCGAGGGGGAGCCATGCCGGAAGGGGAGGTATCCCCGTTCGCGGTTCCAGTAAGAGGCCGAGGCGATATTCGAGATACTTGTGAAGATACCCACCAAGGCGAAGAGTAGTATCACCACACCGATGATACGGTTGATCAGCCACATGGAGCGCAGGTTGAAATGCGCCCTCACCTTGTCGATAGAGAAAGTTACGATCCACCACCAGCCCAAAGCCCCGGCAAAGATAGAGATATACCCTATGATATAATGAAACCACCGGATGTCGGGCATCTGGAAACTGAACCGTGCGAACAGACCGATTATAAGGAAGAGAATCAGCGGGTTGGAGAACGTGAAGAGGAATCCCGTGAGGACATTCTTCTTAGGGGCCGTATCCGTGTCGGATGGTTTCCGGAGCGTCTTGGCCGGGTTTTTCCGGAACAGATAGACAGAGAAACCGATCAGCACCGCGCTGCCGACGAGCTGAATCACATTCTGGTTGCGCTCGAGGAACGCCTCGATAAAAGAGAGGCCGAAACCGGTGAGGAGGCAATAGAAGAGGTCGGAGAGAGCAGCGCCGACACCGGTATAGAAGCCGGTTTGCCGTCCCTTGTCGAGGGTGCGCTGTATGCAGAGAATCCCCACCGGGCCCATAGGGGCCGAGATGAGGACACCGATGGCGATTCCGCGCCAGATCATATACAGAAGACCTTCGATAAAATCCATTCTAATTCGTTATGATGTATCCACCCTGGCCTGTGGGGAGACATTGATAGCGTTTCAATCCGTATTTATGTTCGCCCGTTGCCGCCGGGCCCGATTTTGGAGCGCCGCCCCCCATCACCACGTCGTAATGCGAGCCGCAGACGGGGCACACCGCGTCATAAAGGTCACCCTCGATCTCTACGCGCACATCCTGCTTCATCTCCACCGGGCATGAGAGGTCGTAGGCCAGGGGAGCGTTGGTGTCGGTGGTGAAAGGATCCATCCCGCCGATAAGCAGAACGCCCCCGAAACCGGTGGCGCTTTGCTGCGAATAAGGGAATCCGGCAGGAATCCGCAGACCCGAGGCGAGGATGAAGCGACGGTGCGAGCCGAATCCGGACACGCCGTAAGTGTTCCACTGGCCATAGTCGGCAATAGTGATTCTCACGGCGAAGTTCGGGATCCGTTCATCGTCGACTGTATGGCAGCCGGACGCCACAACAGCCATCATGGCTCCGGCTACGGTAACTTTAAAACGGCACTTCATGCTGATGTTCTAAGCCACACTCTTAGAGTGTGTTTACTTTTAACACACAAGTTGATTTTTAATTAAAGAATGTATTTATTTTTTTAAGTTTCGCATTAATCCTGAGGTCTTTTTTGATGCTTTTCGCCAAGTCTCATCAGTCGCATAGCCCGCTATGCTCCTTCTTCAACTTGCGAAAATCATTCAAAAAATCCTCTCAGCCTTAACGCGAGTTAAAAGTAAACACACTCTTAGAAAGGGATAGCCTTCAGCACCTGACCGAACTGGTCGGCCATCTTCTGGATGTGTCCACCCACCATAGGTTTGAGCATGGCCGGGAGGTCGATATCCACCTCCACCTGAGCCGAGCAGGAGTCGGCTGTCTCCGGGGTGATGTGCATCACGAGATAGAGAGGGATCGGCGAACCCTCACCCTGCAGACGGATCAGCGAAGGCTCCGACTTCTCCACGATACGGAACGCCAGGGCGCCCACGGGGCCGCCCGGCACCGTTATGGCGTCAGGAGTGATTGTGATGCTCTCCAGCATGCCGCGTTTATCCTCCGGCACCTGGTCGAGGGGCACCTTCTCAAGGAGCCCTTTGAGGTTCTCGAAATTCGAGAGTTTATCATATACCCTCTCCGCGCTTGCGTTGAGGAGGGTGTTCTGGCTTTTGTAACTGCTCATATATTATTTGTTAGGGTACCAGTTGGCCGGGTCCTCGCGCCATTCGCGCAGTTCGTCGGCCTCATCCTGGCTTATATAGTTGGTCTCTTCCGCCACCTCGATCATGGTTGAATAGTTGCAGAGAGCCACAAGGTTGACATTCTCTTCGTGGAATCTCTTCACTGCCATAGGGAACTGATAGTTGAAGAGACAAGTCATGCCGATCACCTCGCATCCGAAGGTGCGCACCACGTCTACGGCCTTCAGCGAGCTGCCTCCGGTAGAGACAAGGTCCTCGATCACCACCACCTTCTTACCCGGCTTCAGGTTACCCTCGATGAGGTTCTCCAGGCCATGGTCCTTCGGAGTGGAGCGTACATATACGTAAGGCAGGCCGAGGCAGTCGGCCACGATAGCGCCGAAAGCGATGGCGCTTGTTGCGACACCGGCTATCGCCTCCACCTCCGGGAAATTCTCCAGGATAGCCCGGCAGAACTCCACTTTGATGAAATTGCGGAGGTCGGGATAGGATAAAGCGCGACGGTTGTCATTATAGATAGGCGAGTTCCATCCTGAGGCCCAGACGAACGGATTGTTCGGCTGCAGCTTGATGGCGCTTATCTGCAGGAGTTTCTCGGCAAGAATTCTTTCCGGTTTCTTCATAATACAGCTAATGTTAAATGATTACTTACCTGTAAGGATGGACTTCAGGGGTGGAGACCCCTTTGTTCCAAAGATGCAAAATTACATCTAACTCCAAACATATCCAAATAATCAACGCGAAATAACCCAAAAAAGATGTTAAACGATGATGAAGCGGCTGCGGTTGCAGGAGTCGCGCTGTATCGAGGCGCCCGGGAAGAGCTTCAGGAGGTCGTCGGCATGGCGCGGGTTGATCTCCAGGTATATACGTCCGCCCGGCTTGAGCAGATGCGGCGCTAAGAGGGCTATGGCGCGGTAGAACCGGAGCGGGTCGTCGTCAGGCACGAACAGCGCGAGGTGCGGTTCATAGTCGAGCACATTCCTCTCCATCCCGCTTTGTTCCGACTCGTCGATATAGGGTGGGTTGCTCACGATGATGTCATACTTCCCCCAGTCGAGAGGGGCATCCCCGTCAGGCTGCAGCTTCAGCAGGTCAGCCTCGATGAAGCGCACCTGCGCCTTCAGCTCCTCCGCGTTGCCACGCGCCACCTTCAGCACACCCTCCGACACATCCAGTGCGTCCACATCGGCAAACTTCAGATTGCGGGCCAAGGCAATGGCTATGCAGCCGCTCCCCGTGCAGAGGTCGAGCACCTTCAGGTCGGAGGCGCCGTCGGCGTCATCCACGATACGGTCGACCAACTCCGCCGTCTCCGGGCGCGGAATCAGCACGTCAGGGGTGACGTGGAGGTCCATCCCATAGAAATGCGCGTTACCCGTGATGTACTGTATAGGCTCATGCTTCAGCAGACGCTTCAGTATCCCATCCACCTCACCCTTCACGAAGTCGGATAGAGGTTTATCCTCATGCATGATCAGGTCGACACGGTTCCATCCCTTCAGGAAATGGAAAATCTCGATGATGATGGCCTCCGTCTCACGGTCGCCATAGAGCGGGCGCAGTTCACGCCGCAGCTTAATCAAAGTATCCTTCATATAGTAACTCCTAACGTTAACAAAGTGATTGCGCGCGGGTTGGCCGTGAGCAGCGTGTCAGCCGCGGCCCGGAGCGTTGCCCCCGTGGTGCAGATATCGTCTACGAGCAATATCCCCTGTCCGGCGATTGCGTCATGGTCGGCCACGGCAAACCGGTTGTCCATATTCGCGAGACGTTGCTCACGGCTGAGGGCCGTCTGCGTGCGGTGATGACGCGGTGCGCAGAGCGCCTTCGCCACCGGCAGACCCGTGGCGTCGCTCACCCCCGCCGCGATATGGTCGGTCTGGTTATAACCTCGGCTCACCTGCTTGAGGAAGTGCATCGGCACCGGCACAATCAGGTCGACATCCGCGAAGAAACCCGTGGGGAAGAGCTCCGCCCCCGCCACGCGGCCCAAGAGATTGCCGATAGCCGGGAAATGACGGTACTTCATATCATGAATCAGCGAGGCGAAGTCAGAGTCGCGCGAATAGAAGAAATGCCCCGTGGCGTGGGTGAACGGGAACTGTCCGGCGAAACGCTCCACCATAGGGTTGTCCGGATTGCGGTGATACCCCGTGCGCGGCAGCCGCTCCAGGCATCTGCGGCACACAAACCGTTCATGCTCCGCAAGCGCCCCCTCGCAGACGTGGCATACCGGAGGGTACAGCACATCCAGCAACCCCTTGATGATAGTCTTCATGTGCGGTTTAGAGCGGCGAAATGACGTGTAAGCTTGGCCGCCACGGCCGATTCGAACCCCCGCGAGAGGATATGCCGGTAAAGCTTCATCTGCGACTCACGCGACGCCTCCCGCGAGAAATCGAGCGACCGCGCCTTCGCTGCCGCAACGCGCTCAGCGGCAGCCGTATAATCCTCCTCCTCGATAGCCTCCAGCCCCTGCGCGATATCAGGCGCGGAGACACGCTTCGCCATCAGGCCCACGCGTATCTTGTTGCGTCCCCAGCCCGAGAACCGGCACTTGTCGCGGGCGAAACTCCGCGCGAAGCGCGCGTTGTCGATAAATCCCTGGTCCAGGAGCCGGTCAACGACCTCCTGCACCTCGCCCGACGTCAGCCCCATACGGTAAAGCTTCTGCCGGATGTCCCCCTCACACTGTTCCGACCGGGCGCAGAGGTCAGCCATCCTGACCATCGCCCCCTCCTTACTGACTTTCTTCACAATAATACGAATTAATAACAAAATTCGGAGCAAGTAGGACAGGCTTCCAGCCTGTCACCCGCGTCCGGCAAAATTCGGAGCAAGGAAGACAGGCTTCCAGCCTGTCAACCGCGTCCGGCAAAAATTCGGAGCAAGGAAGACAGGCTTCCAGCCTGTCAACCGCGTCAAACCCCCTAATAAACAAATCGTTGCAATCTGCTAAAACAAAGCATTTTACCAACGAATCCCATCAATCCCAACTGCAAAAATATGTCTTTAATCGTTATAAACCTAAAATTACTTGTATTTTAACACTAAAATGAGTAACTTTGCACCCCGAACGACTAAGGAGATACTTCCAACTCTCCATAGTACGGACAGACATGCTAACCCAAATTATCAGCCCGAAAACTGACTTGCCATTCTCCCTGATGACACCATGAGGGGGAATCTTTTCACGTATTCGAAATTCTGATTTTAGAAAAATTTTGATGGTTAACACCACTGAAATACAATCAGTTGATGAAAAGTCAATCGTCCCGATTGCAGAGGCTGCGATAGCCGTGGCGAAGGACGACCTTGCCTATGCCTACCGCAAGGCGATGTGGTCGCTCTACAACTTCTTCCCCAACGGAGAGCTCCTGCTGACCGACTTCAACGAGACGACCCTGCGCGACTGGGTGGCCGGCATGCTCTGCAACGACGTAACCATCCCCACCGCCAAATACTACTTCGAGACCGTAGCCGCCCTTTACAACAAAGCCGTGAAGGCCGGGCTCGCCGAGAAGACCACCGCCTTCCGCACTGTCAAGTCGCTTCTCGCCGGCTACACCACCGGGGAGATCCCCGTGCTCGACGAGAAATCATTTGACCTTCTCGGTAAACTCATCAACGGTGTCATCGAAATTAAGCCCGAACTGCGGCTCTATACCGATATATTCCTCTTCTCATTCTATACACGCGGCATGGGAGTGGCCGATATCCTCGCCCTCACGGCCGACTCACTCCCCGACCTCCCCGAAGCCGCCCGCACAATCGCCTCACGCTACGCCGACCCGCGCCGGAAGAAACTCTTCCCCCGCTCCAAAGCGGAGGAGGTTGAGCGCAAGACCCTGATGTTGATACACCATCTCGGCTTCAACATACCCCACGACACTACCGTGGCCGCCGTGGCCGGCGGTCTGTGGATAAACGCCGCCCTGCGGCTCGGCATCCCCTCCTCGACAGTGAGAGGGTGCACCTGCAAAGACCTTGCCGCCACCTATGCCGTGATCGGTTTCGCCAACTGCGAGGAGGTCGGAAAGGGTAGGGTGGCCGAGATTTCAGAGATGGTCGTGCAGTCGATCGCCGACAATCCGCGTCGCTGGCACGTCATGAAACTCCGTTCGCACGTGAGCTTCGAGATGCTCCTTGAAAGGATAAAAAATCTGAAAGATGAGAAGGTGCTTCGAACCGAAAACGACATTGAAACGTTTTATCCCCTGGAGGAGATACGCGTAAAGACCGGGCGCAAGGTAACGACCGAGCAGCGCCCCGTGCTTCGCGACGTAGTCTTCTTTCGTTGCACCGATTCCACAATGTCCCCCCTCTTCCGCGGCATAGGTGACCTCGCCTGGTGTTACCGCAACACCCGCCAGGGTAGCTACGCGATAGTGAGCCAGACCGAGATGGACCACTTCCAGCGCACGATAGCCATCTTCACCCCCGACTTCGACGTCGCTCCCCTCGGCACCACCAAGGTCGAAGCCGGCCAGAAGGTACTCATCATCGGCGGCCCCTTCGCCGGCTACGAAGGCATCGTAGCCACCGATCCCAACGACACGAACGCGCCGTCCGACCCGAACGTTGACAACAACCCGAACGCGGACAACAACCCGAACGCGGCCACCAACTCGAACGTAGGGACGCGCCGCGGCGCGTCCACCGCGACAACGTCCACCGCGAAAATGGTAACCTTCTCTCTCCGCATCATGGCCGACAACGGCCTCGAATGGACCGTCAACATCGACCCCCGCCTCCTGAAGATACAAAATTAGGAGCAAGGAAGACAGG